>CANJQE010000083.1 GCA_947476305.1 Legionellaceae bacterium | reverse complement strand
TCAAATGTGGCTCGTTTCACACCAGTAAGACGGCGAAATTTTTCTTCGTCTAATCCCTGAATTTGCTCGTACTTCATTGTCGCTCCTTGTAATGGAGCCTTTTTACCAAAAAATCAGCTAAACCGCTAGTTTCGAAAGAAGTCTATTAACAGTTACTGAAAACGTTTGCACAACCAGCGATTGAGAAGAATTAGCAAACAGAGTACCGGTACTTGATATTCCAGCGACAGGTTTTTTTCCAATGGGGAGAACTGGATTTTTAATCGTGTTATTACCAGTATCGATCGCCGTATAGTTAAAATCTAAAAACCAAGTAGGACTAAAGCGATAAGTCATGCCTAATTGAGCGCCACCACCCCATACCCACATAGTATTAGAGTAACTGATAGGATAATCTGATTGAGCAATACTCACACCATCAATGTTGGCAAATGGAAAAGCCTTATTGATTTTTGACTGCATTCCAAATACTGAAGGGCCTGCGCCTAGATATAAATCATAGCTATCAAAAGAATGTCAAATTAGTGCAAATAAATTGATCTGATGGTTTGCTATGACTTGTGCAGATTCAACAACTACATTACCTGCAAAGTCACTCGATTGTAGAAGTCCTGTGCCCGCATTGACGTAGGCGCCATATTGAGAAATAGGAGCATTATAAGTTACAGCCTGACCATTTAAAAATTGATATATAGCTTTTATACCCAATAGTTCTTTTTCCCTGCAAAGTACTGGCTATAACCAAGCTGCGCTTGTGGTGAAAATGTTGCAATTGTATTAGGTAGTTGATTGGAATACCCACCGGCGGAACCATATGTTGCTAGAACCCCGCTACTATAGGTATTGGATGTGCCAAATGCATACAATTTATTATTAACAGTTATCGAATTGTAGCTGCCGCCTAATCCTGCGTAGAAGCCGCCTGGCTCTTCACTAGCAACTCCCATTGTTCCAGAAAAAACAAAACCACTAAATAAAGCACATACTCCAAATATAGACATTTTAAATTTTGACACTTTTCTCATCCCTGAACGTTTAAAATCAAAGACTTACTATACCGATTTACCTCGCATTTAACTAGGGCATCAACTTCATATCATAAATTTATTACAGCAGTAGATATTATCATTAGTTAGTCACTTAGCGACAAGATAATTTTTGAAAGCATTTTTTAAAAAATGCAAATAAAACTTAGGGAGCCATATCAATAGTTGGAAAAATTTTACCCATCAACAGGCTATTATATCTGACTTTAAATAAGACTAGTACGATGCATTTTCTTCATTCTGTTTATAACTCTAGAGGAGTGTCCTTATATGTAAAAAAGTATTTTACAAAAAACAATAAATTTCACTGCACTAGTGACCACTATTTGCTATATTGGGAAGGTAAAAATCTCCATAACACTATTTCCCTCTGTGGATAATTTATTTCTCCTACCTCGTTCATTATTAACAATAAATTCTTAAGTAGACCACTTCCCTAATATAATCGAGGCTTTATTGAATTAATGTAAGTTTTATCCCCTTTATTTTTATCCACAATTTCTGTGGATATCTCTGTGTATAGTCTCTGGAATAGAGGTTAAAAGGAGGAGGTTAGGCGCTGCTTCTTTTTTAATTACTATGCCTCCTAGTTACAAGCATTCCCTTCCTTATTTGACGCTAGAGTCCCTAATGGTCCATTAGTGTAGCTCCCGTTCAGATTTGTTTTATAAAATAGAGTTGTCTGTGGTTTATTTCCCGAAAAATATAAGCCACTATTTTAAGTTATTCTTCTACTGTGATTTCAATTTTTTTCTGTGCCACTTCTTCTTTTTTAGGAATAGAAATTTCAAGAACTCCCAGCGAATACTTGGCCGTTATTTTCGCATCATCTGTTGTTTGTGGGGGGCTAAAACCTCGGTTAAATTCTCCTTGAATGCGTTCTCTTCTCGCGCCCTTATTATTAAATTAAAAATAGAAATATCTTATTGATTAATATCCCCAAAGTTTGAGACCTGATAGAATCCCTCAGAAATTCGTTCTGTCTCAGTATTCAGGGATAATGCCTCACTTAGTTCTCAGGCTATGCACGCTTATTATCTATTTTTCCGATCCCAGAAGCGTAATTTGCGACTTACTTGGATAAAATTGAGGACTGATTTTTCTTGATTTAATTCAATAAAACCCTCATCTACTATCGTATTCAATTTCGTAAAAATAGCCTGGCTTTCTTTCGTATATCCTATAAATTTATTGTTTAAATGAGCATCCCGAATAAACTCATGTACTTTAGGGTGCTCCATAAAATGGTCTTTATTATCCGCTAGTAATAAAATAACTGAATCAAATAATACTGCAGGTGCCCCACCAATTTTTTCTTGTACAGCCACTTTAGTGCCATCATCTAAATGAACACCACCGATGTGTGCTGCTATGACTGTAAAGGTCGCTTTTTCTTTATTAATTGCGTTTATGAGTGCCGTAAAAATTTTCTCGGAGGCACCATTTTCCATTAAAATACCTACTTTTCGTCCTGCAAAGCTGGAGGGAGGATTTTTTAAAATACTTAACTTATTTGAAATAGGCATTTTAGCTTCTCTAGCTTTTTGGGTTTCAGCAGGAGCCGGTAGCTTTTCTATACCCAAACCCTTCGCAACGATGTTAGCTAAAATGGAATCAATGTTTAATAAATGAGAAACCATCCGTATGCGAATAGCTTCTTTTTCTACTTTACTTAATTCAAAAATAAGAGCATCAGCAATATGTTGTTGTTCGATAGTATTTTGACTTATATAAAATTGATAAGCCTGACTATAATGATCTGCAAATTTTTCTGGCCGTATTCTTCCTTTACTCCCTTCATTCTGCTCTGGATAGGAGTGAAACCCTTGTATAGGTGACTCTCTAGGACCCTCTTGCCACGAGTTAGGATTATAATTGGCGCGACCTACGGGATTATAAAAAGCCATATGACCATCTTGTTGAAAATGAGCAAAAGGGCATTTAGGCGCATTAATGGGTAAGTGTGTAAAATTAGGGCTTCCCAGTCGTTTAAGTTGGGTATCCAAATAAGAAAAATTGCGACCTTGAAGTAAGGGATCGTTACTAAAATCAATACCTGGTACTATATTTTGGGTACAAAAAGCTACTTGCTCAGTCTCTGCGAAAAAATTGTCTACACAACGATCTAAGACTAAGCGTCCTACGATTTTAATCGGAACTTCTTCTTCGGGAATGAGTTTAGTGGCATCCAAAATATCAAAGGCAAAACGTTCACTAAACTCTTCATCAAATAATTGCAGACCCAGTTCCCACTCAGGATAATCGCCATTTTGAATAGCACTCCATAAATCACGACGATGAAAATCTGGATCAGCTCCATTAATTTTAACTGCTTCATCCCAGGTTACAGACTGCATGCCAGACTTTGGTTTCCAATGAAATTTTACAAAAGTTGACTTTCCTTGCTTATTTATCAAACGAAAAGTATGTACTCCAAAACCTTCCATAAACCGAAAAGAGCGAGGAATAGTGCGATCGGACATAATCCACATGATCATATGCATACTTTCAGGTGTTAAGGATATAAAATCCCAAAAGTTATCATGGGCAGTCTGTGCTTGCGGAAAACCTCTGTCCGGCTCATCTTTAGCAGCGTGAATTAGATCAGGGAATTTAATCGCATCTTGAATGAAGAATACAGGAATATTATTACCCACTATATCCCAATTCCCTTCTTGCGTATAAAGCTTAACCGCAAAACCACGCACATCACGAGCTAAATCGGGTGAACCTTTATTACCAGCCACGGTAGAAAAACGAACAAAAGCAGGGGTCTTTTGTCCTTTTTTCTGAAACAGATCTGCTTGAGTTATGGAAGAGAGTGACTCGTACGTTTCAAAATATCCATGGGCACCAAACCCTCGAGCATGTACCACGCGCTCTGGAATTCGTTCATGGTCAAAATGAAAAAGTTTTTCTCTAAAAATAAAATCCTCAATTAGAGTAGGGCCTTTAGAGCCGAGTTTTAATGTATTTTGATCATCTGCGATTGGCACACCCGTTTGGGTAGTAAGAACGGCAGTATCTTTGTCTGCTAGTTGATGACTATCACCACCACTACCCATTTGCATAGTCACATCATGCATTTTTTTAACGTGGTATGATTTTTTTTCTATTGTTTTATCTTTTTTTGTGGTCATACTCATTCCTTGTAGTCGTTAATCCATTTTCCAAACTGTACATTAGTCTGAAGTAGTTGTTAGTTGATGCCATTCAAAAATTTTAGAAGTCCTTAATAAATGATTTCTCCCTATTCATCACCACTCTTATCAGCCTGCTCTAAGAGATGGCACAGTGCTTTATGGCTGAAGAATTCGTTCTCCAATAGGGGTGGATTTATTAATACTCCATATAAATCTGCAGCTGAGAAGTTTTATTGAGTTTTATATGCTCACTTTCCCCACTAAAAACATGCCCTGATATTTCTAAAAAAACGGTTCCCAATTCACCAATAAAAAACCGTTTAATCGGAACATAACTTTGCACTATTATTTACTATAGAGGCTTCTTCATCGGAATTCATCTCTAACCATCCAATATAAAGATAATTTATATTAAAAAAGGTTATTATTACACTGTGTACAAACATCTTCTTCCATTTGTGCTCCCTAGAAAAAATAAAGGGCTAAAAATATCTGCAGAATAGAGTTCATATTGAGCATGAAATAAAGCAGAGGTATAGCATAGGAAATTTCAAATAACTTTAAAACCTACTTTAAGGTATTCCATGAGAGAGGCAAGGGTAATAGGAAACTTTGTAGGAATTAATTTCATTTAATAAGTCCGGATTTGGGTAGGGTTTTATTGCTTCCGAAACTAATGAATAACATTTTATTCTTAGCATTCTTTTTTGATTCTGCCATAGTATTCTTTTTTCTTCCTTTAAAAAAATAATAGTTGATATGCTGATATTTAAAGAATATAGGGAACTCCTCTGATCAAAAAAGGTAGTCTCACTGCATTTTGATGGAGTAGGGTGATTTACTTCCTAAGGGTAAACCTTAATAATAATAAAGTTAATTTTGCTTATATTTAAATATTTGAGAAATCAAAAAGGTCTTTGCATGAATTACACAATGGCGAATCTGATGTTATCTGTTATGGGTGCTTTTGCAGAGTTTGAGCGGTCATTAATTAAAGAACACCAGAGAGAAGGGATTTCATTAGCTAAAAAACGAGGTGTATAGAAAGGAAGAAAACGTTCTTTATCTCTTGATGAGATTACAGCATTAAAGAGAAGCGCAGAGTGATAAGAAAACGGAAATTGCTCAAGATTTTGGCATTAGTCGAGAAACGCTTTATAAATATTTAAAATTAGAAAATGTTTAGCTAATGCCATGTTAAATTTGATAATATTCATAATATAATCTCTATTGATTAAATGATGAGCAAAAATATTTTTGTGCTCTATTTAACCAATTTTTATTCATCTCTTTTACTGTTCAAGAAAGTAAATGTGGTACAGCAAAGAGGGAAATCATCTAATAATATTCATTAACGTACAGCCCGGCGGAGATTATAAATGAGAGCTCGACTTATATTTTTTGCATTGATTCTTTTTGCTTTTAATCAGGCTAATGCAACAGAAACCAGTTGTACTGAAACAGATAAAAAGGGAATAGAGAATTCAATAAAAAATTATTTGAATAATGTTAAAAATAGCACTTTGAGGTACAAAGATGTGACTCTTTTATCTAAAAACTGTGTTAAAGGATATGCTAAGGTCATTGTACACCCCAAAAAGCCTGTAACCGATGATGCGACAGTGTATCTCCAGCAACATAAGGGTAACTGGAAAGTATTGAGTTTAGGAACTTTTTTTGAGTCGGATTTTTTAGCCAAGTTTCCCAAAGAATTACGGTAAGATATTTTTTAAGGCGTTGAGAGATTGGATTAATGTCTCTCAACAGGCTTGTGTTGGAGCAAAAGTCGCGCGATAAAAGGAGTGCGAGAGTTTAAAAAAACCACCATTTAAATGAACATATATTATAGAGGTTAATTCCCTCTAGCACTGTTTTATCAGCATGACCTGAGAAAATATTAAACTTATATTTTTAATCAATTATAAATTCGAGTAAACATATAATTCCTTTATGGTCTAAAAAAATGCTTTTTTTGGAGCCCCTAATGATTTGGTTAGTTCGCAAAATAAAATGATTCTCACTAAAGATCTAGGAGAATTGATAATGATTAAAGAAAAAGACCGTTCTATTTGACTAATGAGTACTACAAAGAATAGGATTTTAGTGTTATGCTTTTACCCTATTATTTTATAAGGAAAAATGAGAATGTCAGACAAAATACGTGGAACTGTTAAATGGTTTAATGAAGGTAAAGGATTTGGTTTTATTGAAAGTAATGGCAAAGATTACTTTGTCCATTTTAGTGCCATTCAATCAGGTGGATTTAAAACTCTACCCGAAGGTGCAAGTGTTCTATTTAAGGCTAGCACAGGACAAAAAGGACCTCAGGCTGAAGAGGTTGAAATAGCCTAATTGTGGTAGCGCTCTTTTTGAGGCCCTAAGAGGGATTGGAAGCAGGAGACATCCTTGTCGCCTGTTTTTCTCCCTGCCGGGGACTGGACGTCCCGGCAGGCTTCTCAAAAACAGGCGAAACGCTGATCGCGGATTTCTGCTTGCTCTGCATTAAAACTTACCATTACCCCATAAATGCCTTCCCATCAGGTTCTTTATAAAAGCGAATTTAGGATATGCTCTAATGGTATCCAATTAAGCTATCCCCAAGAATGCCACCAGTAAGTTTTATTGGAAAGATGTATATACAGTAGAAGTCATAACTGTTTTATAAAGAGTGATATAATTAAAGTAACATGTCATAACGACTATTATAATAGGAGTTTGTGATGAGTAAGGCTTTTACTAAAGAAGATGATGAGTATAGGGAACCAGAGCGTCCAGACTTAGTGTTATCAAGTATCAAAAATTATATGACACCTTATGGTTTTGCAGCGTTGCAAACTGAATTACGCGATTTAGTTAGTAATGTAAGACCCGAAATTGTGAAAGTAGTAAGTTGGGCAGCGAGTAATGGTGATCGATCTGAAAATGGGGATTACATTTATGGAAAAAAACGTTTACGTGAAATTGACAGACGCATTCGCTATTTGACCAAACGATTGGAAAGCGCTGAAATAGTCGATCCTAAACTTCAAGTGGCTCTTACTCAAGTATTTTTTGGCGCCACGGTCCTATATATCAATGAACATGGTGAATCCCATTCTGTCAAAATTGTTGGTGTGGATGAAGCAGATATTAGTGCAGGAAAAATAAGCTGGATTTCACCCTTGGCGAAAACATTATTGAAAGCTAGAGTTGGTGATAGTGTGACGTTACGGGTCAGTGATGGGGAAAGTAATTTAACGGTGACAAATATTTCTTACGTCGTATAAGTTTATATTTTGATTCAAGGCTTTGATGATGCCGGTTTCTAATAAATATGTATTTTCATAACACTCCTTGACTTCATTTTGCACAGCACTCCCAAAACAAAAGTAATCGGATGCCCCTTTTGAAACAATTTACAGCCTTATCAAAGGAGCTTCCTAATCCAGTTGAATTTTGCTACTTCCTGGTAATTTGGTTATAGCGTCATCACCTAATAACAATGATGGTGTTGTGTACCCAGCTTCCACTTTGTTGTTAAGAACAAATTCCACAGCCATCAGACTACCTGTAATTGTCAATGCGTAGCCATTTGCTGTTTTAAGGCGCGCAGACTTGCATGTACCACTTGCATTTTTTACCTCACCCCATACCCAAGTTGATTGTTGTTTTCTTTGTTTGGCATCAGGGCCATTTTGATGGGAGGCTCTTTTCTTTAGCCAGTTTTGTACAAAATTAAAGCAGAAAAACCAGCGTATAAAATTTATTCTTTTCATCATGGAGATTTGCCTCTTACTAGCCGGAATATAAACTTCAATGTTTGGAATACCCGTTGAATAATATGCCGTACTAATGTCTCCCCATGGAATGGTCATTGCCAATTTCTCACCATTGCCAAAATTAATAGACCGAGTTTTATAGACAAGTGGTACGTCCATTAATTGACCATTTATCCTGACTTTACCTCCGTTAGCTAATGCTTCTATAGCTGTTTTGGTAGTTCCTGGAGAAAGGGGTGATTTCGAATCAAATCCCAAGGTCAATTGATTGGCATCGGGTAAAGCCTGTTTGAGCGTATGAGCAATGCAATCCGTTGGTATGACATCAAACCCTACGCCAGGACACAGCAAAATATTGGACTCCTTGGCCTTGTTATCACATTTTTGGGCGTATTCGAAGACATCGATTTCACCCGTAATATCTAAATAATGAGTATGATTTTTCAAACATGCTTTGATTAGTGGTTTGCTAGTCACTGAAAAAGGCCCAGCACAGTTTAAAAGCAGTGACATATTAGAAATATGATGGCTAATTTGCTCTATATCATTTAGCCCAAAGATACGGTAACTTAATCTAAGCTCATTGGCTAGTTTTTTAACCAGGACTTCATTGCGTCCAGCTAAAATAGGATGCATGCCTCTAGCCTTTGCCTCCTTAGCAATTAGAGCTCCGGAATAACCATTCGCACCATATATCATCCATTCCATAAATTTAAACCTATCCGGTAGTTTGAGTATCTATATTCTTAGATTGTAAAGAGGAACTGGGACTTTTACAAAAAAATAATAGATAGTTAATCGACTGGCTCGCTTTATTTTGGAGGTCTCAATACGCTTTAACTTGTTGCTAACTTCAGATTAGTGCAGCGTTTAGAACCCTGCTTTTATTTTGCGCGCTTGGTGTAGTTTCTTATAGCTATTAATCAGTCGTAAATGAGGCTCTATGCCTTCAAGAGCCATGCTGGTTTTGGTTAGGCCGTAAAAACGTACCTTACCTGTGACTGAGCCAACCACGTTTTCCATCACCTCGATACCAAACATGCGGTTGAAGCTTTCGATAAAGTGCTCAAGCTCAAGATCTTCATCTAAGGTAACTTCCAGTACTGCATGTACCGCTTGATAAAACAGGCCGCGCTGGACTGTATTGTCGTTAAATTGTAAGAACTCACCGACTAATTCGATGGCATCTTCATGAGCGCCAAGTGCGAGATAAATCAGGAGTTTAAGCTCGATAATAGTCAGCTTGCCCCAGACAGTATTCTCATCGAACACTATGCCAATCAAGGTGCGAATATCGGTATGGTTATCTAACTGACTCTCTTCTAAGCGATTAACTAACTTGCCTAGCGCTTTAGTGCTTAATGAATGTAAATTTAAGATGTCTTCACGGTAGTTTAGCGCATTGTTAGTATTGTCCCAAATAAGATCGTCAACTGGGTAAATTTCTGAATAGTCAGGCACTAAAATACGGCAAGCTGAGGCACCTAAGTCGTTGAACTCGGCAATATATACTTCTCTGCCCATGGCCTCTAAGATACCAAATAGCCCGTTAGCTTCTTCTTCGCTGGTGCCAGAGAAGTCCCATTCACAGAACTCATACTCGTATTTACTGCTAAAGAAGCGCCAAGAAATCACCCCTGTAGAGTCAATAAAGTGCTCAACGAAGTTTTCAGGCTCAGTGACGGCCATGCTATTAAAAGTTGGCTTTGGTACATCGTTTAAGCCTTCAAAACTGCGGCCTTGCAGCAGCTCGGTAAGGCTGCGCTCTAGCGCCACTTCAAAGCTTGGGTGGGCGCCAAAAGAAGCAAATACGCCGCCGGTTCTTGGGTTCATCAGGGTGACACACATAACAGGGAATTGTCCGCCCAATGAGGCATCTTTCACCACAATGGGGAAGCCTTGCTCTTCTAAGCCTTTAATGCCCGCTAGAATGCTAGGGTACTTTTCGAGCACGCTCATTGGCACATCTGGCAGGACAATTTCTTGCTCAATGATTTGACGTTTTATGGCGCGCTCAAAGATTTCTGATAAGCACTGCACATGGGCTTCTTGTAGGTTGTTACCCGCGCTCATACCGTTACTTAAGAATAAATTTTCAATCAGGTTTGATGGGAAATAGACGGTCTCGCCATCGGACTTACGAGTATAGGGTATGGCACAAATACCGCGATCTTTATTGCCTGAATTGGTATCAATCAGGTGAGATCCCTGTAATTCTTTATCTGGGTTGTAAATATCTAGGCAATATTCGTCCAAAATACCCTCGGGAAGCGCATTTTCTTCTAATGCAAACCACTTTTCATTGGGATAATGAACAAATTCGCTGTTGGCGATTTCTATTCCAAAGAATTGATCGTTATAGAAAAAGTTATTATTCAGGCGCTCAATAAACTCGCCTAATGCCGAGCACAGTGCACTTTCTTTGGTTGCGCCTTTGCCGTTAGTGAAGCACATAGGCGAGGCGGCATCACGAATATGTAAAGACCATACATTAGGCACTATGTTGCGCCATGAAGATATTTCTATCTTCATGCCAAGGTCGACTAAAATGGCGGTCATGTTTTTAATGGTTTGCTCAAGAGGCAAGTCTTTACCCAGAATAAAGGTGCTCTGCTCCCCTTCTGTATGGCCCATTAACATTGCATTGACGTCAGCACCTAGGTTTTCAACGGTTTCTATTTTAAATTCCGGGCCAGTTTGCACTACTTTTTTTACTGTGCAGCGGTCGATAGAGCGCACAATACCTTCTCTATCTTTGGCTGAAATATCATCGGGCAGCTCGACCTGAATTTGGAAGATCTGGTTATAGCGATCTTCTGGATCGACAATATTGTTTTGCGATAAGCGGATGTTTTCAGTGGAGATATCACGGGCCTTACAATACACCTTGATAAAGTAAGCGGCACAAAGAGCTGATGACGCTAAGAAATAATCAAAAGGACTCGGCGCTGAGCCATCACCTTTATAGCGAATAGGCTGATCGGAGGTGACGGTAAAGTCATCGAACTTGGCTTCGAGTCTTAAATTGTCGAGAAAATTTACTTTGATTTCCATTGAATATGTCCACAGTCATGCGCGGCCAACAGGCCAAGTTTCACTATAATTAGGTTTAGAAGCCAAAGAGTCATTGAATGTTTTAGTTAGCGCCTTACCGTAATTCTGAAGAAAATCTTTCGTTTGTATAAAATAAAGCTAACAAAGCTAAAAGCAGGTGAAATATATCATAGAGAACAATATATTTGCAAAGTAGACAGTTAATCAGCCCGCAATCAGCGTCTAAAATTAGCCCGAATTAATTGCAAATGAGCCCACTTTATTTGCAATTAATGTGGGTCAGAAAATTTATAGAGGCAATTAAAGTGAGCTGAAGTTAAATTATAGTCGCAATTAATTTGGTGAGAAAGTAGCCCATAGCTTATTATCTACGGGCATTATTATGATACTTTCTATTTCTAGGGAGAAGGAATTGAACTCCTAAGAGCTTTTTCCACTTGCTCAACTTCAGGTACAAGAGGTGCCGGTGTGGGTTTGAAGAGGGTAAATTGGGATTTAGCTCCAAAAGTGCGTGTAACTGCATTTGTAGCACAAATCATTACATTAGCTAATGATTTTAAAAGATTGGTTATAAAGTCTCCCCAACCCAATTCTTTTTCTAACAAAGGCTTGGCGTTATTGATTACTTTAGTGCAAGTATCTAAAAAAACTAATTTAGCCAGCTCTATTTGATCTGTGTTCAATGTTGGAATAGATTTTTTAGTTATATAAATGTTAATGGCTTCAGCTAGCTGTACATTTAAACGCTTCGCTACTGCCGTAGCTTTTATATTGTGGTTAGGATTACTTTGGAGTTCATCAACTTTATCAGTGAGAGTAACTAAGACTTGTAATAATAATTGACGTTCCTCTAGTAAATGGTCTTTGGGCTCATCAATAGGTAAAAGTGGAGGTAATGATTCCTCTAATTTCTCAATCATATCCTGAGCGATTATAAAATCACCCAATATCTCTCCTACTCGTAGTTTCCTGTATTCAACTACATCGTTAACTAGTTTATCGAAAGCTTTAGGGTCTCTGGTAATAATGGTAGGTAAAACCTCCCTTCGTCGCTCTCTAAGCCTTGCTAATCCGTCCTTTAATGTATTTAAAATTTCTGAATGAGAATCTTCTTTTTCAAGGTTAGGTACTACGGTTTCTTCTAAATAGCGTAAGCATTTTAAGCCCCACCTAATAGATTCTTCTAATGGGCTAAAATGGCCAGCAAAGGTTCTACTCACCACCTCTCGTAAAGCCAGCACATGCCCTAGAGCAGCTGCTTGTTGTAGGTAGCCAAGTCCACTATAAATTGGATCTTTTGTGGTTACTAAATTAAGTGCATAAAATTCACTACCAGTTTTAGCTTGTTCGCTAATTAGCTTGAGTAATTTAAATTGTTTATTTATAACATCTACTGAGACAAAAGTTCCTTTATATACATTATAAAGTTCCATTGTTATTTTTTCTAAAGTATCCATTCTTTCTGGGGCTACTCCAAAGACAGGCGATAAAGGAGTATTAAGTAGGTTCAAACGCTGCGAGCCATGGAGAGCCGAAGGCGCGGGCGAGTAGTCCCTGGTAGCCTTAGGGCCGGATGTTTTTCCGCAGGGAAAATATAAGGCCATACGAAAAGGCGTCAGTCATTGGGGAGCGTAGATTTTGAGGCCCGAAGGGGG
>CANJQE010000082.1 GCA_947476305.1 Legionellaceae bacterium | reverse complement strand
CGTAGATTTTGAGGCCCGAAGGGGGATCAAAATCAAGGGGGACCAGGACGGCCAGGGCCGCCGGAGGCATACTTGTCGCCTGTTTTTGTCCCTGCCGGGGACTTGGATGTCCCGGCAGGTTTCTCAAAAACAGGCGACACGCTGCCCTTTGGTTTATAATTTTCATTAGTTATAAGCTAGGGTAAAATAGGTCTTCCCCCGTAGGAGGGAATGACATAAATTTAAATCTTATTGAGTTACTTTATAACAATTAAATGGATAAAAAATGACAGGACCACTCAGCGCTTGCGCGGGAATGATACCTACGTAAATTACCATAGCCTGACGGCTAGGACGTTCCCCAACAAAGAATCACAATAGTAAAATTGCTATAAATTAAAAATTACGATGCGCCAAAGATGGAAGCTCCCTGCTTGGGAGTGAATGCTAGGCAGGCTCTTCTTTACGTAAAAGTAAATCTAAAATTAAGACAGCAGCGCCTATGCAAATGGCACTGTCAGCAAGATTGAAAGTAGCAAAATGGTGGTATTTGTAATACACATCAACAAAATCAACGACATAACCATTGATGCTTCTATCAATTAAATTACCTACCGCACCGCCTAAAATTAGACTGACACCTAATGATTGTAAACGAGCTTGCGTAGGGGTTCGCCAAAGCCAAATTAATAAAATAACACTGACAACTAAACTAAAGCCTGCAAAAAACCAACGATGCCATCCACCTGTGCCACTTAAAAAACTAAATGCGGCACCAGTATTATAGGCTAAAGTCATATTGAGCATGGGCATAATAGGCACTGGTTTATACGGAGTTAGAAAGGATTCAACCCAATATTTACTTGCTTGGTCCAAAATAATTATTAATATACTAAGCAATAACCACCACCATTTTTTCATATATATAGTCTCGCCTCATCTTGTCCACTAATGTTACCAACACAACGCAAACAGAGCTCAGGATGTTCTTTATTATCACCAACATCAGGTCTTCTATGCCAACAACGGGCACATTTCTCATGAGCACTTGCAACAACCTGTATCGCTACCCCACATTCATTAGGCACTAAGCCCTCTGGTGCTGTTGAAAATGAATGAACTTTTGCCTCAGAGGTAATCAATAAAAAGCGTAATTCCTCACCTAAACGAGTTAATTTAGGTAATACTTTGGGTTCCGCGTAAAGAGTAATTTCTGCAGCTAAAGCGGAACCAATCTCTCCTTTTTGGCGCGTTTCTTCTAAGGCTTTATTCACTTCATCACGAATAAGATAAAGCTCGGACCAATCATCCATATTTACAGGTTCAATTTTAGGCCAAGCCTCGTACCAAGTTTGAGTAAATAAAGACTCTTCTGCCTTATTACCAGGTATATAACTCCATATTTCTTCAGCTGTAAACGATAAAATGGGTGCTAACCATAGAGTAAAGGCTTTTAGTATATGGTACATCGCTGTTTGACCAGAACGTCTTGCTAAACTCTGTTTTGCCGTAGTGTATTGTCGGTCCTTAACTAAATCCAAGTAAAAACTTCCCATGTCTACCGCACAAAAATTATGAATTTTTTGATAAATGACATGAAATTGGTATTGCTCATAGGCACTAAGAATTTCTTCTTGTAATAATTGGCAACGTGTTAAAGCCCATCGATCTAGCTCTAAAAACTCAGCAGAAGAAACACTATCACTGCTCGGATCAAAACCATCTAAGTTTGCTAATAAGAATCGTGTGGTGTTTCTAATTCTACGATAAGCATCCGCATTTCTTTTAATAATTTCATCAGAAATACTTACTTCATTACGATAATCTGTAGACGACACCCACAAACGAAGAATATCTGCTCCATATTGGCCTACCAATTTATCCAAGGCTACATAATTACCTTTAGATTTAGATAGTTTTTTACCTTCTGAGTCAACCGTATAACCATGAGTTAATACCGTTTTATAAGGAGCGACTCCATACATTGCCACTGAGGTGGTCAATGAAGAGTTAAACCAACCTCTATGTTGATCTGAACCTTCAAAATACACATCTGCAGGGAAATCTAAGACTTTATTTTGTTTTAATACACTAAAATGGGTGACTCCAGAATCTAACCAAACATCCATGGTATCGGAAATTTTATCGTATATGGAGGCATCATCACCTAGCAATTCTGCTTTATCTAACTCAAACCATGCATCAATACCGGATTGTTCAATCATTAAAGCAATTTGTTCAATGAATTCTAGGGTATTAGGATGTAACTCTCGTGTTTCTGAATGCACAAACAGTGGCATTGGTGAACCCCAAGCCCTTTGTCTCGATATGCACCAATCAGGCCTGTTTTCCACCATATTACTAATGCGTGCTTTTCCCCAATCTGGAACCCAAGTTACTTTATTAATTTCTGTACTAATTGCTTGACGCAAATTATTTTTATCCATCGAGATAAACCATTGCGGCGTGGCTAAAAAAATCATTGGCGATTTATGACGCCAGCAGTGAGGATAACTGTGTCTAATCGACTCTTTAGCTAATAATACTTTATTTGCAGCAAGCAATTCTAAAATGGGTTCATTAGCTTTTAAAACAGAGAGGCCCGCAAATAGAGGAACATCATCCGCAAAACAACCATTGGCTTTTACAGGATTAATTAAGGGCAAATCATAGACTTTTCCAACCGAATAATCATCCGGTCCATGCGCTGGTGCAGTATGAACACAACCAGTACCTGATTCTGTAGTTACATGTTGTCCTAAAATGACTGGAACTTGTCGTGAATAAAAGGGATGAGCAAGTTTTATATGCTCCAAAGCCTTTCCTTTTAGCTCACCACATAGTCTATATTCCGGCAAATCATAGCGTTGCATGACGGATTCTACTAAGTCAGATGCTAGGACAAAAAAAGTCTCCTTAGTTTCCACTAAAGAATAGCTGATTTCGGGATGCAAACATACCGCCTCATTAGCAGGTAAAGTCCAAGGAGTAGTGGTCCAAATCGGTAAAATTACGTCTTTGCTAGTATCTTTATTATTAAATAAAGATAGAATAGATTGTGGATCTATTGCCTTAAACGCCACATCAATAGAAGGAGAAGTCTTTTCTTCATAATCAACCTCTGCCTCAGCCAAAGCTGAGCCGCAATCAATACACCAATGAACGGGTTTAAATCCTTGTTGTAAATGACCATTTTTTATCATTAAACCTAACGCTCTCACAATGTTAGCTTCATAGGTAAAATCCATGGTCACATAAGGATTATACCAATCACCAAAAACACCAAGGCGCTGAAATTCATCGCGCTGAATATCGATTTGACTGGCAGCATAAGCGCGGCATTGCGCACGAAATTCTTTAGGGCTAACTTTTACTCCGGCTTTTCCTATTTTCTTTTCTACATTCAGTTCAATAGGTAAACCATGACAATCCCAACCGGGTACAAAAGGCGCATCATAACCACTAAATGATTTAGATTTTATAATAATGTCTTTCAAGATTTTATTAAGTGCATGACCGCAATGTAGATGTCCATTAGCATAAGGGGGGCCGTCGTGAAGAATAAATCGTTTCTTACCGGCACGTGCTTTACGAATTTGTTCATAAATTTTCTTCTCTTGCCACTGTGCGAGCATTTCCGGCTCACGCATGGCTAAACTTGCCTTCATAGGAAATGAAGTATTAGGGAGATTTAATGTGTCTTTATACTCAGCCATAAATTATCTACTCTGCAAAACGCTAAATTTCAGCGGTGTTTAAATCTAAATAGGCTCTTGCCTCTGCTATATCTTTATGAATTTGGGTAATCAATGTATCTACTGAGGTAAATTTAACCTCATCACGCAATTTGTGCAAGAAAAAGACTTGCACTAAGTCCCCATAAATAGAGTCATTAAAATCAAATAAGTGTACTTCTAAAATATTTTTAGTACCATCAACTGTAGGTCGCTTACCTATATTAGCAACACCATAAATAGTTTTTTTATTAAGGAGCATCTTTACAATAAAAACGCCACATAAGGGTAAAGCTAATCGATGTAGTCCTATATTTGCCGTGGGAATGCCCCATTTCCTTCCTCTACCGTCTCCTTTTATCACTCGGCCACACATACTATAGGTATGACCTAGTAATTGAGCTGTATGAGCTAAATCACCTTGCTGTAAAGCTAATCGTACCCTGGTGGAACTTACACGTTCATTGTAAATGGAAAACTCTGGATAAATATCCACTTCACAATGATAGTCAGCGCTTAGTTTTTGTAAAAGACTAACATCCCCTTCTCTATTTTTTCCAAAACGAAAATCGTCACCCACAAAAAGATAAGCAACTTTTAAACTAGTAAATAAATCATCAATAAAATCTTTAGCTGGGGTCTGGGCTAATAGCTTATTAAATTTTATACAATAAACATAATTAATACCAAAGTCTTTTACTGCATGCAGCTTTTCTCTTAAGGTTGAAAGACGTGCAGGAGCCTTTTCTTTTTGAAAATATTCTTTCGGTTGTGGTTCAAACAATATAAGAACTAAAGGAATATTAAGACTATTGGCTTTTTTTCTTAATGATTTTATAAGATTTTGATGACCAAGATGAACGCCATCAAAATTTCCAATAGTCGCAACGACTCCTTTATCAAAGTCTGAACAATGTTTAGTGCCACGCAATAATTTCATGAATTATTTAAAAAATAGAGAAAACGAATAGTATACTGTTTTCGAGTTTATTGAGAAATAGCTATTACTATTTAAATGAATAAATTGAAAGAAAATTCCCTCATAGGAAGGAATTAAAAATTAAAGCTCTTCCAGAAGCGGTAGATTTTGCTTTAGAACAAGGCATCTTGTTTCGAGGATGCTACGTTTACATCAGTAAATGAGCACCACAAAAAACAAGAAAAATATCGTTCCAGAGCAAAAATGCTGGTTTATTTATGGTCTATTTTTGGTCTTACAATTAAGACATCGCACTCAGCACCATGTAGAATGGAGTTTGCGGTGGAGCCTAATAATAAAGAAAGACCATGTTTACCATGACTTCCAGTTACAATTAAATCGATTTTATGTTCTTGTGCAACTCGTAAAATCTCATTTTTTGTTGAACCGAACTCAATGAAACGATGCTTGCTATCTACACCTAATTTATCAGCTAAATCACCCAATTCCTTTTCTGCTTGCTCACGAATAGATAACTCAACCTCTGCAAATCCAGCAAATCCAGGATAAGCATATGCAGGAATTGGCTCGACAACATGTACGAGTATCAAATCAGCTCCATTTTCATCGGCAATTTTTTTTGCTTTTTTAGCCGCTTTAATCCCGACCTCATCAAAATCAGTAGCAAATAATACTCTCTTATACATCATTTTCTCCTTAAAATTCCGCGCACTAAGTTAAGATTAGCAGATCTGAGTTTAATTTCACAGAATTCTAAACTCTAAATTTTTCTTTATTATTTTTCATAATCTGGTTAAAGTAAAAACAAATAACTGAGGGAAGCTATATATAACGACTATGTTTTTTGATCTTATAGGAGCATTATTCTCTTTACTTTCCACCTATTATTTTATCCGTTTAAATAGCAAAGCTTGGGGCATTGGCATCATAGCTACCTGTCTTAATGCTTGGCTTTATTGGTATAAAGGGATTTATGCTGATATGAGTTTAGAGATTTTTTATTTTTTAAGTATGGGCTACGGATGGTATAAATGGCGCGTTACTGCAAAAAAACATGATAATCAACCCGTTATGCTAAACCAATTATCCTCTACTCAATGGCTATTATTGTTTGTTTTACTGTGCGGGGTATTTATCTCCATTTACCTAATCCTTCTTTCTTTCACCCATTCCTCAGTACCCGTTCTAGATGCCCTTACTACTAGCTTAAGCCTCGCAGCTCAATGGCTCATGTGTTATAAAATAATTATAACGTGGATCTTTTGGTTTATAACCGATGCCTTGTATGTCTGGATGTATTTAAATAAAGGTCTACCCTTCCATTCCGTTTTAATGATTATATATACTGGAATGGCAATCACGGGATATATAATGTGGGCTCGTGCCGCTAAAAATAAGCAGTCTAATAAGTTATGAGACGTGGCTTAATGTAGAATAGGAACGTAGCCCTAATTAAAGATTACCATCTGCTCTTAGTAAGAGGAGCGTGAGCTGTTTTAGAAATCAGCTTTTAGCCTGTGGGTCATAACCTATAGTCGCCAAGAAAAGAATTTTTAATGAACTTAATTGCAAATGGCGGAAAACATGTCATTCCTAGCAGTCGGGGATCTATTTTTGAATTAGCATGAACTAAATCGTAGATGGTTTCCCGCCTTCGCGGGAAAGACAATTACTGAGCTCGATGGCTATGAGTCTTGACGTACTAATAAGTGTAAGCCGTCATTATCCTGCATTAGTCAAACCAGAAACAGGTCGAACCCAAGGGTTTAATTTAGTTAGGGTCGCGGGTAAGGTATTCGCTTTTTTCAGTGCTTCAGCACGGGTACTAAATTCACCAATAGTTAAAATATACCAATTGCCCTTTTGATTAGTAAAATTTCTTATCTGAGTCGCTGCATAGAGTTTATTACTTTGTTTAAAGCGATAAACGTCACTTTTTTTATGGCTAGCAACTAATTGAATAGTATATCCTGATGAGCGAGCTACTTGAGTGACTATTGATTTTGGGGGTGTAGTTCGTACATGACTTGCAATAATAGTTGGTTGCTTTGGATGTCCCTCGCGAGCAACAGCCATCGTTGACCGACGTGATTCTATTGCTACTTCCTGTTTATGGACAGAAGGAATTACTATGACTTTATCTACTAAAGCGACTGTCTTAGCTCCCTGCTCTTCATCAGAAATATCTAAAATTTGCTTTTTAGGCAAGGCATTTTGCACTAATTGTATTACGGAAGAATCTCGAAAAGACGGAATTTGACTTGCTAATAATTCCTCATGAGCTATAGAAACCACAGGTTCATTTACCACCTGGTTTATAGAAGGAAGGCTCGGAGTAAGGCTTAGCTCATCTGCGTGAGGAGTACGATATATATTAGTAAAATAGAAATAAGAAAAACCAGCAACGGCAACAACACTGGCAGCAACACTAGCTCGTTTAAGCACTAAAGCGGTGTTGTTCGGCGTTTTTGTTGCGCATTTAAAAATAAAGGAATCTAAGCTGCTATTAATCTTTGCTATATTACCTTTGGTTAACTGATAAAATTGTTTAAATTGAGTATCACTAAGGGGTTTATTCAATAAGCGTGCTGCCATTGCTCGTTGTAACACATAGGTTCTGGTTTCGCTTTCATTTAAAGAACCGAGTTCTATAGTATGAATTAAGTTATTAAATTGATCTGCAGCTAAATTATTAAGTGTTGCAACTACTGAATAATCAGATACCAAGCAAAGATGGAAAAATCCCAAATCATCTTGATTTCTTATAGCAATTAAAAAATCTTTTATTATGTCTTCGGGTAAATGTTGTGCATCATCAATAACAAGCAAAACATGAGCTTTACGATCATTAATTTGTGCTATTATCGAATTCACATTGGTATTAACATCAATGTTTAAATGAAGCTGTGCAGCAATATCTCTCAGAATATCACCACGATCACAAGGCGCTTGAGTGCTCATAAAAACTGGTTTAATTTGTTGATCTAAATTATTAAGTAATAAAGAACTAAAAGATGTTTTTCCACCTATTTTTTCAGATAAAACTGTTATCAAAACATTATTGAAAAGAACTAAATGATTAATAAAATCTATTTTTGTAAGCCAAGAGCCTGGCTTAAATAATGTTCTAGCGCGATTGGCAGTTCCTAAATCAGTTTGAAGCTGTCCATCTTTCATTTTTCTTATTCTCCTTCCACCGAAGCAACAAGTGCTTTATGTACGTAATGTTCCGTTATTTGATTATTTAGATAACAATCTCCGGGTTTACGGATTACGACAAAGCGCAAACAACCATTTTTTATTTTTTTATCTAAACTCATTAATTGCATTAACTCTTTAAGATCCACATTTTTAGGAATTTTATGAGGTAACCTTGCCCATTCTAACATTTGTTCTAACAATTCCACCACTGAAGAATCAATTAAACCTAACTCATAAGACAAAACAGCAGCACAATAAAGACCTATGCCAACAGCTTCCCCATGCAACCAGTGTTGATAATGTGTATGGGTTTCTAATGCATGAGCAAAAGTATGACCTAGATTAAGTAAAGCCCGAATTCCATGTTCTTTTTCATCTGCCTCAACAAATCGAGCTTTAATTCGACAACATTGACTAATGAGATGAGGCAGTTCAGAGCTGGTATTAGTTAAACCTGTTTTTAATAGCTCTTGTAGTTGGTAGAAAAACTCTCCTCCTTCCAACAGAGCATATTTAATTACTTCACCTAAACCCGAGCGAAACTCTCTCTCAGGTAGAGTTTTTAAGGTATTTACATCAATAACTACGGCTTGAGGTTGATAAAAACTTCCGATTAGATTTTTACCCAAAGGATGATTTATGGCTGTTTTTCCGCCAACCGAAGCATCAACCTGCGCCAATAAAGTAGTAGGAATTTGGATGTAGGATACTCCGCGTTGATAGGTAGAAGCAGCAAAACCTGTAATATCGCCTATAACGCCGCCACCTAAAGCAAGTAAAGTTGTATCCCGATGATGTTTTTTTTGAATTAAGGTATTATAAATGGCAAATAAACTATGTTGATTTTTATGCTCTTCACCATCAGGTAGTATAACAACATCACACTGTCTTTCATTAAAGGCTACTTGAAGAGCCTTAAGATAAAAAGGGGCAATAGTTTCATTCGTTACAATCAAAACTTGTTTTGAAGAAATTAATCCATGCAAAAAATCAGTATTTGTTAACGCATTGGAACAAATACTGATTGAATATTGGCATTTGGACAAGGAAACATTAACCTGGTTATAAGCCTTAAATTTCGCCATAAATGTATTTTATTATATTATTGGCCACAGCTTTTACCGTTAACTTATCAGTTTCAAAACTAACATCAGCCAATTCATCATAAAATGGCTCTCGTTCATCCCTTAGTGATTCAAGCCGTCCTTCTAAGTCATCAGTTTGGAGTAAAGGGCGCTTGGTATCGCGCTTAGTACGCTCAAATTGTTGCTGTAAGGAGGTTTTTAAATAGATGACTGTGCCTCTACCAGCGAGGGCATTTCTATTCTCAGGAGTGATAATAACACCACCACCAGTGGCCAAGACAATATTGGTTTTTTGGGTCAACTCATCGATTACTTTTTGTTCTCTTCGGCGAAAGCCTTCCTCACCTTCAATGTCAAAAATCCATGATATATCAGCCCCTGCACGCTCTTCTATTACTTCATCAGAATCAAAAAATTCTAATTTGAGCTCCTTTGCCAAAGCACGTCCTATAGTACTTTTTCCAGCACCCATTGGCCCAATTAGAAAAATATTTCGTACTTTAACTATGCTCATCTTTTCTTAGATACCTCATTTAACTAATTAGTATAATAATGAACCAGAATATTATAACAAAAAATTAGATACTTGTCTTAATTGATTTGCTGACATTAATAATTTTATAAGTCTAAATAAATCAGATGGTTACTCTATTTTCTCGTGCTCAACTAGTTTGGCTTTTAACATAAGCAAAACTGGCTTAAAAATAGTCTCCTATGTCTATTCTACAACGTATTTCTATTTAAAACACCTAAAATTCATTTATTAAAAATTCTTTAAGCTTAAATTTACTTATACACATCTTTTTCTCGCCCTTCAATTGTAGTAATAGACAAAGAATTCGTAATGATTCTTGGAGTAATGAAAATGAGTAACTCCTCATCATTGTAGGTAATCTTCTTGTTACCAAATAATGGACCTAAGACAGGTAAACTACCTAAAAATGGAATGCGTCTAATTGCCTTATTCTTATCCTGTTTATAAATACCGCCTAACACTATGGTTTGTCCATTATTAACAAGGACATTGGTTTGAATTTCCTTAGTAATAATCGCCGGAACTCCATTAAATCGCTCCGAAGAAGGAGTATCCTGATTAATTTGCAAATCCATTAAAATTTTATTATCGGGGGTAATTTGTGGTGTAACCTTTAAACTTAGAACCGCTTTTTTAAATGCTACAGCAGTTGCACCACTCGATGTTGCTTCTTGATAAGGAATCTCCTGACCTGACTCAATAACCGCGGCTTGCTGATTCGTAGTAATTAGTCGAGGACTTGAAATTAATTCAGCACGCCCCTCACTTTCTAAAGCAGATAGTTCTAAATCAAGTAGAATATTATCGCCTAATCGAGCTAAAGCAATACCTACGGATGCTGGAACTCCGACTGCTGGAACTGCTGCTAAATCTAAGTTTAGACGTTGTGATACGGGTACGTTGGCGGGATTAAGCACTCCTGCTGGCAATTGTAGTTGATTGGCGCCATTTAAGGTACCACTTAAATGAGTAGGCTTAGATACCCCCCATCTAATACCTAAGTCTTCTGAAAAATCTTTAGTTACATCTACAATCCGGGCTTCAATTAATACCTGTTTGACAGGAATATCTAATTGTTTAAGTAAATTTCTTACCTCTTCAATTTTTGTTCCTGTATCTTGAATCCATAAAGTATTCGTACGTGCATCGACACTAATTTTCCCTCTCTCAGATAAAAGAGAGTTTTGCTTGTCTTTAATAAGTATCGCAATATCTGCCGCTTTGGCGTAATTAATTTGGATGAGATCGGAGCGTATTGGTTCAAGTTTTTGAATAATTTGTTGATTTTTTAACTCAGCCTCTTCGATTTTACCTAAAGACTCCCTAGTATCGATCAACATCACATTACCTGTTTTTCGCTTATCCAGGTTTTGTGTTGTTAAAATAATATCTAGAGCCTGATCCCAAGGAATGTCATTTAATCTAAGAGTAATATTTCCCGTAACATTATTACTCACGATTATATTGATGCCTGTAAAATCAGCGAGTAACTGCAGTACTGCGCGAATCTCTATGTTTTGAAAGTTTAATGTAATGCGTTTACCAGTAAATACTTGTTTTTTAAGTTTTTGTTGCTGAATCTCTTCTTCAGTTAAGGGAAAAACATCCAACATAAATTGTTTATTCACTTGATAAACAAAATGACCATAATCCCCTTTATTTACCACCACCATACGCACACTTTTAGCTTCTTGCTGAAGGGTAATTTCCTGTACTGGGCTATGAAAATCTGAAACATCAAAATGTTTCATTAAACTAGGAGGAATTTTAGTATTTAGAAAATGCACTACTAATTCTTTACCATTTTGAGTTACATCAATAGGAATACTTGAATCAGAAACATCAATAATTATTCGTCCACCCTCTTTCTCTATACCACGAAAATCAAGACGTTTTAATTCATTCTTAGCATTAACCGGTTGATTTGTAATAAAAACTTCTTTGTTTTTTTCAAAAAGATCAGAACTTTTTCCATTGATAATTAAGCTGTAGAGCTTTCCTGCTGAGCTTCCAGAGTAAGCAACAGTACGATCAAGATCCAATATAGCTCGTACTCTATCTCCTACTGCAACTACCGTGTAAGTATTAAGTGAGCCTAAATTAATTTTCTGTGTTTTCTGTTCTGGAGCTAACTTCATTTTAGTATTAATAAAATCAAGCACTAAGCGAGCTGGAGTTTGTGTAATGAAACTAGCGGGTAATTGTTTTAATGGTTCAGTAAATTGAAAGTCGATGCGCACACGGTCTTCCGGTAAAGGAATTACCTTAACTGAGACAAGGGCGTTATCCTTGGCATAGGCCATAGTAATACTAGCACTGATCAATACTAAAATAGCGATAATTTTTCGCACCCTAAACTCCTACTTGCCTATATCCAAATTAATAGTGGTGATATGTTTTTCCCACGTCCCTGAATTTTTAAGTGTTTCTTCTAATTTAATTTCATTATTTTTAATAGAAATAATGTGTCCATAATTTAGCCCCATATAAGTACCTACTTTAACTGGAACTACTTTTTTTTCTGGGTCTCTAATTAATGCCCACAGTTGATTTCCCTGTTTCAAAACACCTACAAATTTAAGTCCATCTAAAGGAAAAGCCTCCAGAGGTTGTTTTACTCGTTTTTGATCAGGAGCATATTGATCCGTTTTTTTAACTTCCGCAGGTTTAAAAGGACTACGTCTATTATCATTCTCAGGAAATATAAAAACAGGCAAAGGAGCAAATTTGGGAATGGCTTCTATAGGCGCACCAGGTCGGCTCTTTATATCATTAATATAATTAACTAGATCACTATTATCTCCAGTACAAGCAGTACATAAGATAGAGATCAAGCTAATGAATACTGCATTTTTTCCTATTTTATTCATCATTGTGTGCGGTATCGATATATTTTAGCAGTGATATTCATCACTAATTCATCTTCTGAAACAAGCTTACTATCCTTAGAAGATACCCCAGCAATACTAAATTCATGTAAAGTAACAATTCGACTCATTTCAGCAACCCGGCTTAAAAAGGTTGCTAATTGCATATAAGTACCTATTATAGCTAAACCGGTATATTTACCTGTATGATAATTGCTTTTTAACGTTTTATTTATGAAAGCATATAGTTTGGACTTGAGGGATCGCGTAATTGCGACGTATAAAGAAGGGAGGTTAAATAAAACAGAGATTTCTAT
>CANJQE010000081.1 GCA_947476305.1 Legionellaceae bacterium | reverse complement strand
GTTGTTCATCTGAAAATACTACATTGATCACCGACATATCCCTTGCTGGCTAAAAGCGCGAATGATGATCCTTTGTACAGGAATGTCAAGCAGCTAAAACCTCAATTTGTGACCGCGCACAGTATAACTTCCTCAGTTGACAGAGAATTCAGACTTAATGATCCTAAAGTTTTTCTTTTTTTATCTAACATAAATTATATAGTTCTATGAACACAGCAAATAATGATAAAAAATATTAAACTACAGTTCATATCCTATCCTCATAATATTCCAAAGCATGCTACTGTCTGCATTGAAATGCAATTAAATGGTCTTTAAGCCTTGTACCTCTACATCCATATGATAGACATAATGCTTAATAAGCTGTTCAGCCTGTGTGCTCGTTAAGGGTTTAGAAATAGCGCCCTCCATGAAATATTGTCCGCAATCATATTTCACTACCTCGGCTTCATAACCTGTCAAAGCAATAATTGGTACGTGATGAGCAGTGTCCATTTCTTTACTTCTTAGTTGTTTTGCTACTACATAACCGGAAGTACCCTCCAAACCGATATCCATTAGCACCAAATCATATTTTCCAGGATTAAATAATTCCATGGCCTTATCTCCTGTATCGGCAATATCCACCTGACAGTTTAGGGCTGTTAATAAAGCACGTTCGACATTCTGGGCAATTAGATTGTCTTCAATCATTAAAACTTTGGGTAGGCGATGATTATTGATTATTGGTTCATCGGCTGGAGACTGGTTTATTAACTCATGGCGTTTGTTTTCTTGTTGGACTTGTTTTAATTCCGTTATATCCGTTAAAACAACGGTTAAACCCACTATATGTTTCTGTTCATCGTACATAGGAACGCGATTTATTTTAAAATAGAGCGTTTTATCTTTTTCATCAATGATTAATTTTTCTTCTATATTGTATTGAGGATTGCCAGAAAAAATCACGTTCATATCATCTAATTTTAAGGTTTCGATGCGTTGTATTGGCCAATGAGCATGGCTTTTCATCAACTCATAAGGTGTTCCTTTCAAATCTTTAGGATTCTTAAGGTTTAGTAAACGAAGAAAGTGAAGATTACAGCCGTTTAGATTGCAATTGATGTCGATCCAATAAACAGCATCGGGTACGCTATTAATAATATCCATATAGTGTTGATGAATCACACCTGGTTTAACAGACTCCCCTGTATGGTGCGAAGACATGGCGGGCTCCCTGAGCATTTTTAAAAATTATAGTACATCTTGTAGCTCTTCGTTAAAAAGCATGAACAAGTGCTTTAACAAAACTTACGAAAAACCCCAAGGTCGAGACAAAAAAAGTTTTTAATGTGGGCGTTTAGATATAGTAATGACCGAATTAAAAACTTCTTTTAACGAAGAGATTGAGCGTTTTTGATAAGTCCTGTTTAAGATTATTTTAGGAAAGGCTTTCAACTTCTTTTTAATCCAGTTAACATAAGGCTTTCTTCATTTTCACATTGATTATGCGAACAACAAGTTTTATTGACAAAGTGATTAGTGAAGTTGATACCGCCTTGCGTACCATCAGCCCACCATTAAAAAGATCCGCGGTTCGTATCTCTCCTGCCGAAGCCATAGCAGATAGTGCTCTGACCTCTTTAGAAAAAAAGCACAGTGCGGGTTTAATGCGAGTAAATCATGCGGGAGAAGTTTGTGCTCAAGCTTTGTACCAGGGTCAGGCGTTAACAGCTCAATTAACGCACATCAGAAAACAGATGACTGAAGCTGCAATAGAAGAAACCGACCACTTAGCTTGGTGTGAACAACGTCTATATGAATTAGACAGTAAGCCTAGCCAATTAAATCTTATCTGGTATTGCGGTTCAATTCTTTTAGGAGCACTCGCCGGCTTGGCAGGTGATAAAATAAGCCTAGGTTTTGTCGCTGAAACGGAAGACCAAGTGAGCGCCCATCTAAAAGAGCATCTTAAAAAGCTACCCCATGAAGATAAAAAAACCCAAGTAATATTGGAGCAAATGCAAGAAGACGAAGAACATCATGCTCACATGGCTATAGAAGCAGGCGGCATTGAACTTCCCTATCCAGTAAAACAATTAATGAGTATGGTGTCTAAACTAATGACTAAAAGCAGCTATTATATCTAACCTAAGGACCAAAGCTCATGGACCAACATACTGTCTTTATTTTGTTTGTCCTCTTTACTGCCTTTGTTTTTGATTTTATTAATGGTTTTCATGATGCCGCTAATTCAATCGCAACCATAGTAACGACAGGGGTTTTAACACCGCGTCAGGCTGTTTTATGGGCTGCTTTTTTTAATTTCATTGCTTTTCTCATCTTTAATTTAATGGTAGCTCAAACCATTGGCAATGGACTGATTGATCCGTCCTTAGTCGATCCACCTTTTATCTTAGCCGCCCTATTAGGGGCTGTATTTTGGAATCTAGTAACTTGGTATTATGGTATTCCTTCTAGTTCTTCGCATGCATTAATTGGTGGCTTAGCAGGAGCTGCCATTGCCAAAAGTGGTTTTTCAGCACTTAACTTAATGGGTTTTGCTAAAGTAGGGGCAGGTATTTTATTCTCTCCCTTGATTGGACTAGTAATTGGCTTATTATTCTCCTATTTAATTAATAAGCTGCAGCCTTACTATAGTAAAGAAGAACTGAATAAATATTTTAAAGGCTTTCAGTTGGCCTCCTCTGCTTTACTAAGCCTTACTCATGGTGGAAATGATGCCCAAAAAACCATGGGTATTATTGCCGTACTGTTATTTTCTGTTTCTTGGATTGAGGGCCCCTTTCATGTTCCTTTTTGGGTGGTCATTTCCTGCCATGCCGTGATTAGTTTGGGCACGCTTTTGGGGGGGTGGCGAATTATTCATACTATGGGTAAAAAAATAACGGCCTTAAATCCTATGAAAGGCTGTGCTGCGGAAGCAGGGGCTGCATTTACTATTTTTGTAGCCACGGAGTTTGGTATTCCTGTTTCCACCACGCATACAGTGACAGGAGCAATTACTGGCTCTGGCTTAATGAGTGGAGTAAAAAAAGTCCACTGGCGCGTATTGAAGCGAATTTTCCTTTCATGGTTACTCACTATTCCCGCAGCGGCATTAGTAGCTGCTGCAATTATATTAACTTATCCATCTTAATTAGCTGAATTTTTTTCCAACTTGCTGTGTTTTTTACTGAAGAGAAAATAAATAATCAAGCCAATAGCCATCCAGATAAAAAAACGCAAAATGGTAATCCAAGGTAAATTAATTAATAAATAGAAACAACTGAGTACGCCTAAAATAGGCACATAGGGCATACCAGGAACTTTAAATGGACGCGGCATTTCCGGCTGACTATAGCGGAGGTATAAAACGCCTGCGCACACAATAATAAACGCGGCTAAAGTACCTATATTAACCAGTTCAGCTAAATCCTTAATTGGAAAAATCCCAGCAAGACAAGTCATGAGAATGCCACAAGGTAAAATAATGCGTATAGGCGTTCTAGTAGAAGGGTGTACTTTAGAAAAAATAGAAGGCAATAAGCCATCACGCGATAAAGCTAAAACAATTCGTGTCAAACCATAAAATATAACCAACATCACGGTGGTTAAACCAGCAATTGCACCTACGCTAATTAAACCAGCTACGGTTTTATGACCCAAAATTAATAAAGCATAACTGATAGGTGAGGCGACATTGAGTTGAGAGTAATGCACGATAGCAGTGAGCAAACCGGCGACAAGAATATACAAAATGGTGCAAATGATTAAAGAACCAATAATACTTCTAGGCAAATCCCGCTGAGGATTAATCGCCTCTTCTGCCGCGGTAGAAACAGCATCAAAACCAATATAAGCAAAAAAAATCAAGGAAGCGCCATCAACTACCCCTCGCCAACCAAAAGGCATAAAAGGAGACCAGTTTTTCAAGTTTACATCCGTACATGCTACTCCAATAAAAATTAAAATAATTATTAACTTAACGCATACAATAACATTATTAAAACGGGTGCTGGATTTGACTCCAAAAATTAATAAAGCAGTTAAAAGAGCAATAATAAGACAAGCTAAGATATTAATATATCCGCCCGCTAAAGGACCATTTAACAAATAAGGTGGAAGCGTGATATTTAAAGCGTTTAAAAAATTATTAGCGTAACTACTCCAACCTACTGAAACGGCAGAAACAGAAATGGAATACTCCAATAATAAATCCCAACCTACTATCCACGCAATAAACTCCCCAAAGCCTGCATAGGCATAGCTGTATGCACTACCACAACCCCCTATGGCTGCAGCTAATTCAGCATAAGCTAAGGCAGCAAAGGCACAGGCAAATCCAGCTAAGACATAGGATAAAATAACAGCAGGACCAGCATGATTTGCGGCAACCACCCCAGTTAGAATAAAGATTCCCGCACCAATAATGGCACCTACACCTAAGAAGGTTAAATCATAAACTGTTAAGCATCGGATTAAATTCGTCTCATTATCTGCTGATTGACTTACATCTTTCTTGCGAAACAGGTCCATGATAATATGTCCTTTTAAGGCTTTTTATTTGAATTGGGTTTTTTATTTCTCAATAAAGGCCTAATTAATAGTGTAAGCACTCTTCATTTAAATCTAGCACTAAAATAGAATTGTAAGAACAAACAAAGGCCTAAAAAGTAAAAAATGAAGAAATTAATAATAAGTTTGCTCTTATTTTGCTCTACAAATGTGTTCGCAGGTCTAACAAAAGAATATTGTCCTCGATGGTTCTCTTTCTTTAAACCTGTATGTCAAAGATTGCATCAGGTTATCTACGAAGGAAATGGGGAGCTCTATCTTTCAGGATACGCCTGGCATAATCGCTATGTTTATACCCCAGAAAAAATCCGTAGCTATAATGAAAAAGCGTGGGGAGGAGGGCTAGGTAAAGGTTTTTTTGATGAAAAGGGAAATTGGCACGGTCTATTTACCTATGCCTTTTTAGACTCTCATAAAAACGTCGAACCTGTAGCTGGCTATGCCTATCTAAAAGTAGCAACTCTCCATAAAGACTTGAAAGCGGGGATAGGCTATACTGTGCTTATTACGGTTCGTCCAGACTTAAATAAAGGGATTCCCTTTCCTGGCGCACTTCCTTGGGCCTCCATTTTTTATAAAAAAGTCACCCTAGCAGCTACGTACATCCCTGGATTTAATCATAATGGGAATGTTCTATACTTATTAGGAAAGTATACCTTCTAATCTTATTTTATTTTACCTAGTAATAAAATGTGGATATAAATTAACGAGGAGCATAGGTACATTATGCCTAATACCTGGTTATCTGAATTAAACTCTTCTGATGAAATCATTGCTGAAATTACTGAAAAACTCATTTTTGCCCTAAATCAGCAGGGGACTCTTGATCAGACTAAAAAACAAAGCATTGAACAAATAGCCAAAGAACAAATAGGACCTTTTTTGGCAACAATATCTAAGGAACATCGTACTGAAATTGGCTTAGCACTATGCGCTTTTATATATAAATTACTAAGTGAGAGGAGTAAATTAACTTCTTTACATAGTAGCAAGATCACTAATCTCACTCTCGAAATAATACAACCACTATTAAAAAAAGAAGATGATATTGTACACTTTTGTCAAAAAATTAATTTAGAGCCTCAGCTTTCAAGACAAGAAGTATATTTACTAAGGTATATCAATGAAACCGCTCAAGAAGCGTTTCTTACATTAAAAGATATAGTTAATCTTTCTGCCTTCGCTAGAGAAACCCTAAATATCCTCCAAGACTTTTCTAAGGTAATTCCACCAGATACCATTATTTTATTGCTTGGCAACAGTCCAATGTATTTGTATTCTTTGTTAGCCCAACACTATAGACTAGTCATTATTCCTATGAGTGGCATCAAACAAGAAATAATACCTAAGACCGAAGCTGAAGCTGTACGATTATCTTCTTATCTAGATCAAATTTTTGCCGCCCATGGCCTACCCACACCAGTAGATAGACTTAATCAATCATTTTGTATTTTAGATTATGCAGCAACAGGGGCAGGTCTTTTGGCCGCACATAGAATTTTGCAGAACTATTTATCCTGCCACAATCCAAATCTTAGGCAAGATCAATTAAAAACAGCTGTTATCCCTTATTCATCATCTAAAGAATACGAACAGATTCATTCCTTATTGGCTTCTCTTCATCCCAGGATGTTATTGCCACCAACTAATCCCATACAAGCGGTTGCGGTTACTTCGGAAATTTTAGGTAGTAAATTATTAAGCAGATTAGGTTTAAAATTATGCCGGCAAATCTCCCTTGAAGACATCATTCACCATAAAGTAAATTCTATCCCGATTGAATTAAGTGAATTTATTAACCTTCAAATAATAATGAAAGCCATTATGCTTGGCTCAACACCACAAGAATTACAAGCCTCAGAAAATATGCGGGAAATAATCTATTTAAGTTATTCTGCGCTCGCAAAAATGCATAGTATTCGTTTTGGTCCCGAGGAGTATCCTTGTCTTATAGGTGTTTCTAGATTGCAAACTAGTTTTTTAACCAGGCACGTACAATTTCCCATTCCCATGAAGAAAGCACAGCCATACTTATTTTAAATAGACCATGTTCATAAAAACAAAGCATTATTTCTTGCTTATTTTGTGCTATGTTTCTAAAAGAAAAATCATTTTTAGGACCTCAATATGAAGCCATTTATTGAACAAGCACAATGTTATGCAAGCCATCACCAAAATCTTAAGACACAGCAAACTCATTGGATAGGAGTGCCTTTAATCACTTTCTCTCTCATGATTTTATTAGGTTTTGTTAAAATTGTGATTCCAGGGGTTTATCAAATATCTTTGGCTTGTTTAGCTACTTTAGCCCTATTAATTTACTATTTTCGCCTACATTGGCTATTAGCCCTCGCTGTCACCCCAATCTTGTTATTTTTACTCTGGATTGCAAGTTGGTTAAGTTCTACTGGTCCCAATACACTCGCTTCGTGGATATTTATTATCACCTTTATTAGTGGCTGGACTTTACAGTTATACGGGCATTACATTTCCGAAGAGAAACCTGCATTTATGGGGCATTTATCGCAAGTACTAATCGCACCACTTTATCTAATGGCAGAACTACTTTTTAAGGCAGGGCTTATGTCTTCCTTAAAGGCGCACATTCATGGCGAAGCTCAAGAAGAGAAAAAGATTAGCTAAGAAAAACAAGGTAGGCTATATAACTAGCCTACCGTTTATACTCACAGGACCTACTAACCTAGGTCGAGGCAAAATGAGTGCTCATAATTTTAAAACAATAATGTATCTTCGGGTTTCTTTTGAAATCTTGATCGATGGTTTGTGCGCTAATATCCTCTACCGTATATTTTTCTTTTATTAGATTATCCAATTTAAATTGGCGGAAGTTAGTAGAAAAATACACTATCCCATCTGGATTTAATAAACGCATTGCAGCTTGAATTAAGGAAACATGGTCTCGTTGAATATCCAAGGTATCCGTCATACGTTTTGAATTAGAAAAACTAGGGGGATCTAAAAAAATCACATCAAAGCGATCGCGGCTAATACGCAGCCACTCCCGGCAATCATAAGATATAAACTGGTGTTGCGAAGGATTGAGATGGTTTAAGCGAAAATTCTCTTCAGCCCAATGCAAATAAGTATTAGAAAGATCGACATTCGTAGTAAGTGCACCAGCTAATGCGGCATGCACACTGGCACTTGCCGTATAACAAAAACAGTTTAAAAAACGTGTGCCAGGTTTAAGCTGGGCAAAACTTAAGCGCAGCAGACGATGATCCAGGAATAAGCCTGTATCTAAGTAATCATACAAATTAACTTTTAATCGCGCCCGCCCTTCTTCAACAATCATAGTATGTTGCGTTTGACTCATCTTTTGGTACTGAGATTTACCTTTTTGCTGTTTTCTTTGTTTTACAACAACTTTATCCGCTGAACAATTTAAGGCTCGTGGGACCACTTGAATAACATCTAGACTACGTTGCTCTGCCACATGCACAGGAATAGAGGCAGGAGCTGTATATTCTTGTAAGACTACATGATCATCATAGAGATCAATAGCATAAGCATATTCAGGTAAATCAGCGTCATAGACTCTATAGCAGCTAATATTATTTCTTTTAGCCCATTTTTGTAAATGTTGATAATTTTTTTCAAGGCGGTTAAATAACATTTGTGCATGAGAAGATAATGGACTTTTCTTTGTCCCTTTTAATTCATTTTTAGCTGAAATATCAAAGCAATATACTTTACATTCAATCGCCCCATTATGGAGGGTGTATTGTTTATTGGCTCGCAGTCCTATTGCTTTTGCTAACAGCAAATTAGAGGTTAAGACTGCTGCTTGCCACCCTTGATAATGAGCATGTAAAGTAGTGCCTAACTGTTGATAAACAGGAATTAACTGAGTTAAATCACCTAAACGCTCGCCATAAGGCGGATTGCATACTAATAAACCCTTATCACTTATTGCTTGAATAGTATCTACTTCAGCTACTTTAAATTCGACTAGAGCGCCAACGCCTGCAAGTTGCGCATTAGTGCGCGCTAGTTCTATAGCTTTACTGTCTGAATCAGTACCTAAAAATTTTATTTTTAGAGGTTTAACTTGAGCCAAAGCCTCAGAACGCGCTTTGTCCCATAATCCCTCTTGATGCTGCGCCCAGTATGACAAAGAATGATCGTGACGTAATAGACCTGGAGCAATATGAGCCGCCATCATAGCCGCTTCAATCACTAAAGTTCCCGCACCACAGAATGGGTCTTGGAAATCATGATCTTGGGAGGCTAATTCAGGCCACTTCGCTCGGAGCAACAATGCAGCCGCCACATTTTCCTTTATAGGAGCCGCACCTGCGCGACCGCGATAACCTCTTTGATGCAAACTATAGCCCATCAAATCTAAACTGACAGTAAGCAAGCCATTTTTTAAATGAGCATGAATAAGGATCTCAGGGTGCTCTTTATCTACTACCGGACGTGAATCATTTAGCTTGCGAAAATGATCTGCAATAGCATCTTTTACTACTTGGGCACCAAACATGGTATTGCGGATGTGGTCTGAACTACCATGAAATTCGATAGCCATTGTTTTATCTACAGTAAATACTGTCTGCCAATGGAACTCCATACATAATTGATGTATGGTCTGTTCATTTTCGGCATAACCACTAAACAAAATTAATTGCACTCTATTAGCAATGCGCGACCATAAACATAATTGATAAAGCACGTGTAATGTTGCCTCACCATAGACGCCCTGAGGACTGACTCGGATAATTTTTAATCCCAGTACTTTAAGTTCCTCTTCTAACAAATACTCTAATCCTTTAGGGCAACTTACAAATAAGGAATAATTCATTTAATGTTGGACCTTAAATAGCGAAAAAGAGCAGTAGCTGCACCTGTGTTTTTCTCTTTTACTTGATCATCAATCGCTTTTTTAATTAATTGCCGTAATTGTTGTACGTCATCAGGTTTATAACTATCAATAAATTCGGTTAAGGACTCTTTACCTTCGCTAATGAGTTTATCTCGCCATAATTCAACTTCATGGAAATTAGCGGTAACCGCACTCTCTTCATCTATTAATTGATTATAGGCATCAATAATGGCCTCATAATCAGCGGAGCGCATTAACTTACCGATTAATTGGGCTTGCCGCCTTTTAGCGCCATGACTTTTTATCAACTTTGCATCAATAATGGCTTTATGTAGGTTTTCCGTCAGCGGTAAATTATTTAATTTAGCAATGCTAAGCTCAATCAATTTAACGCCTATTTTTTGCAAAAAATCTGCATCTCTTTTCTTTTGTGATTTACTGACTGACTCATCCATAATAGGGATCTATTATCTAAAAAATTAGGACAGATTATACACTATATAGAAAGGTACAGATACCTTTCGTCTAGAGCAAAGTCTATAGCCTGTTATTTAACAATGCGAACTCATTGCTAATGAGCCTCGCATTGATGAATTACTCAGGAAGGGGTTCTGTAGGAATAAAGGAATACAATCCGGCTTCATCCAGTAACTGACGCGCTTTTTCTGCGATAATAGAATGAGCTCTAGTAGTAGGATGAATTTTATCCCAAAAGACGTATTCATTACAATGTAAGGCTTCTTCCTTATTTTTTGCAGGTAATAATTGATATAAATAGCTAGCAGTTACTGCCTCTTTAAGTTGCGGATCATTATTAATTAAGGCCCAGTTCGCACTATTATAATGAGGGCTTAATTTACTGACATAATCATGCAACTGTTTATCATTAGGTTTAGTCAACCATCCTATATAACCACCCAGATAACAAGGCTCTTGAATATTGCTAAAGCCATTATCATTAGCATGCTCTAAAGCATCATTAAAAAATGAATAGATATCGAAATAGACAAAGAGCACATCAGGATATTTAAGTTTTAAATCCTCAATTTTAACTGCCAGTTTACTATTATGTCTTTGTACTAATTGCTTTAATAAAGTTTGAGTACCGTTTTCTTTTGCATAAGGAGTGCGCGCTAAATCGGGAAGATTAGGAATGAAAAATTTGTTACCACCAGTCTTAATCAAACGCTCTATAACCCCAGCTATAGCATTAACAACTGAATCAGTAATCGCTTCCACATTAGTAGGGCCATTTAAATAATTATTTCCCCCTATCCAAATACCATAAAGAGTAGTGTCCTTCTTGCCATAGGTATGCCAGTACAAATAATTATCTAACTCCATAGTTAAGGTATAAGGTAAATGTTGTTTATAGGATAAAACCGCACCGGCGCCGCCTACAGCATAGTTTTGAAAACCTTCTGCATATCCTGCTGGGAAATAAGATTCATACAATTTTTCGGCCCAGAGAGCGCCATTAGAAAAATGACCTAAATAGTAAGGAGGGGAAGCAGGTAAGGTATGCCAAAGATAATTATATAAATTACCATTATCAGAGAGGCTGTCGCCAAAAATAACCATCGTGTCAAAATGCTTGTTATCAGCGTAGTTTAGCCCCGCACAGAATAAACCTAAAACAAAACAAAGTATTTTTCTCATTTTCGATCCCTCGACACATTTCCATAATGTAGTTAGTCAGCGGGTATTAAACTACCTCGTTGTTGAATATACGACTTGATAGGTCTTGAACGCAAGTAGGTATAGCCAATTGCAAGAAAATTATAAATTAGAATAAATAATAAAAATAAATGCAAGCCATTAATGGTGAGGTGGGTAAAGAGAGGAATTGTGATTAATACACCAAGGCATCCAGAAAGACTTAAAACCAAAGTTTTCTTGAGGGGAATTTTATTTTTTTGTAAAAAGACCAAGGTGGTTAAAGGCTGTTGCATCGCTCCGGCGGTAGTCATAATAGGAAAAGCCACCACGGGCGAAATATTCATTACAAACAAGACCCCTTGCACCATGACAAATAAACCGACGCCTACAGAGGTCAATGCGCCACAAATAACTAAGGCAAAGAACCCTAATACCAATTTCCAAGAATGAAGCTCTGTTAATTCTCCTCCCACTGGTAACCATTGAAATTGATGGGAAATCAGCAGAAAAATAATCAAAGCAAAAGAACAAATCATCGCCAAACGTATTGCTTGCTTACTTAATTGACTCACAACGAAACCACCCAATAAGCCGCCGATACAAGTACCTGCTACTAGAGTAATTAAAGTAGTTAAATCTACATCGACCAGATGCATGAAAAATAAGGATTCTATTGCGCCGGGGATCACTTGCGCGCCATTATTTACTGCAGGAAGTTCATCGTCATGGAAGGTACCGAGTAATTTAGCTAAAGCCACATTACAGGCGAAGCTGCCCACGCCTAAAGTATCAGCGATAAAAGCAAGAATACCGCTACAACCTAACTTCATATATTGTAGGTAAGATAAAGGCTCAGCCGGTTGACGCCATAATTTTATTATCATCACGACGGAACATAATATACTGAGCACTACTATGCTTACGGTAATTAAATAGATAGCCATTCTATTCCTAAATCGAAATTCATTTTTTATTTCATTAAATTATTCTTCAGATTTTTATTTTGTGAAGGAAATCTTATAAAATCGAAGCGCATACAAATTATTGGGTGATTATAAACTAATTTCTTTGCTCAGCAAACAACGATTAGAGCAAAAAAAAATCTTTGTGGCGCATACTAACACAAAAACAGGCTTATTAAAATAAACCAAACAAGGAATTGACTTATTTTTAAACCATGAGGTATTTATTGGACCATGAAATACCAACCCAGCAGAAAAGGAGGGTTCATTACATTAATACAAAGCACTAAAACTAGGCCTATCTATTTTCGACAGGACTAGAAATAGTACATTTCCATGCAGTTATATGGCCCCACATCCTGTCAATAGAAAAAAGCAACTGATAACACACAAGTTTAATACGATATTGTACATAATTTTTCCCCGGTAATTATAAAATATAATTTCGAACAGTCTGTTTTGAAAGTTCAATATAGGCATACCCAGTAAGCTGAACTCCATCTTTTTCACCGGCAACTATACTGTGCGCGGTCACAAATTGAGGTTTTAGCTGCTTGACATTCCTGTACAAAGGATCATCATTCGCGCTTTTAGCCAGCAAGGGATATGTCGGTGATCAATGTAGTATTTTCAGATGAACAACTCACTCAATTAAGCAAT
>CANJQE010000080.1 GCA_947476305.1 Legionellaceae bacterium | reverse complement strand
CGTAGATTTTGAGGCCCGAAGGGGGATCAAAATCAAGGGGGACCAGGACGGCCAGGGCCGCCGGAGGCATACTTGTCGCCTGTTTTTGTCCCTGCCGGGGACTTGGATGTCCCGGCAGGTTTCTCAAAAACAGGCGACACGCTGCTCCTATTACTTTTCCCATATCTACTTTTGTCCCTGCTTGAATGATGGCATGGGCCTCGGTTGCCTTCATTAAAGGACGCACAGGATCATCAGGATTTCTTCTATCTACCATTGTAGACTTAAGCCCGTGTTCATGCTTTGTTTGTTGGGCTAAGGGTATTTTATCGCCTCGCATACACATGGGGCATTTACAGATTGAGCTGTGTAATGCAGGTTTGGTCATTTCATCTACTAACTTACGAACCTCATCTTCTCGAGTGGACATGATTTTCCTTTATGAGTAGCTCTGTTTTTAGTATAGAACTAAACACTTTGTTGTCAAAAAGATCATGTCTGTTAAATTGTGAGCACTTTATGTGATGATTAAAAGCTAAATTCTCTGCGCAGTTAAGAATTGCTTAAGTATTTCAATGTATAATGACGTAATTTTAATTTTCCAGGTGGTTTTTTATGGATAGGAATCATAATTATTACATTTTGAAACCAAAGAAAAAAACATTTTGGGAACAGACTCTCAGTTTTATAAGTGTGCCTTTTAAATTACCCTCCTGGGTAATCTCCGTGCTTGTTGCTCGCTATGTTACACATATAGTTCTTAACCCTAGTTCAATTCCAGAGCAACGTTCTATCCATTTAACTAAACTAAGTGAAGATATTAAGGATGATATCGTTATTATTAATTTTAAACAGAAACCTAAGGCTAAATGGTTTAATGATTTTCTTTTGAAATTTACTCATCTTTTTTCGTTTATCCCTTTTATTTCTCCTCAATTAAGAAACAAGCTTTATTATAATAAACCTAGTGATATGCAGCATGTAGATAAAATTTTAGCAGAGCTTGATAAATTAATTGCAGGTACTTCAAAGCAAAAATACTGTGAAGGCCGAACTTTTGATTGGTCCCATATTCATTTAAAAGGGATGGAGTTCTTAGACGCTAAAATGCGGGTTTATGTTTATGAACAATTAGATAAGAAATATGGTTCAAAATCTTATAATAGTGAGCATAGTACTCATATTGAGTTTTTTACCGTAAAAACCTCCGATAAATCAGAGCTCGATTCGGTTGAAGTGATTGGCCCGAATGAAGAATCTAAGCCTATATCCGAGCGAAAATTTGTTATTACCTGCCTTGCTCGAGATCAAAATTATGTTAATTGGATTAAAGATTTAAAATATACGGCTACACATTTAGGCGCTACAGCCATTAGTTTTAATTACAGAGGCGTGGATTTAAGTCGTGGAATAGTCTGGACTGAGGAAGATATGGTGGATGATGTCTTGGCTCAAACAGAACGACTGATAGAGCTTGGGGCAAAACCTGAGAATATTTGTCTTGATGGCATGTGTTTAGCAGGATCCATAGCAACCCTTTCTGCTGCTCGACTTCATAGCCAAAATATAAAGGTTAAACTTAATAATGAGCGCTCCTTTCGCTCTTTGCCGCGTTTATTGTTTGGTTACATTGCACCTGAAGTACAGACAGCTAATTGGTGGAACCCTATAACCTATCTTCGTTTTTTTGTGGCAAGTTTAGTATATGCCATATTTACTCCTATCCTTTGGTTAGGCGGATGGTATACAAATGCAGAAGATGCATGGAATAAAATACCAGCCAAAGATAAAATTTATTCCGTTGTACGTGATGATAAAAATAAAAAATATGATGGAGTTATTAATGATCATTTTAGTTCAATAGCCTCATTAATTGATGAACAATTAGATGGAATAACAGAAAAATTACATAATGGTTTAAATTTAACACCCCAGGAATTATCCTTGCTTGTTGAATACAGTGAACGAGAGCAGTTCAACTTTAAGCCTAGTGATGCCATTGTTGCTTCTGAAAAATTTCGTGGTGCCCATTTTGTATCTCGTAGAGAGCTTGTAGCGGAGCTGGGTCATCAGGAACCTTATACTAATCATGATTATTTTCTTAATAAGCTTAAAGAAAAATTTACTCTAGAAAAACTTTTAGAACATTCAAAGTTTAATAAAAAGCAAGCTAGTGACGAAGAACCAATATCATCAGTTCCTGAAAAGCCCTTAATACTTGCATGTAGTGGTGGAGCAGGGCATATTTCTGCAGCAAAAGGGATTATTAATGAGCTACAGCTAAAAAATCCAAATACTGTGATTCCACTACATGAGGCAGTCCTTTATAAAAACCATGTGGCTACTTTTACAGGATTATTCATTCGTTTGGGTGTCTGGGTGGGAGCTGTACCTATTCTAGGTCACTTAGTTAATGCAATAGCCCATTTGGTTGGTGCTCCATCAATGCCGGATTATAAAATCTTTTGGAACCAAATGGCTAAAATACAACAAGCCGAACTAGGCGCTAAAGACGGTGTAGAGCGTGGAATACGTCGTCCTTATGTCGATGTACTTTTAGATCTTTATTCAGCAGGTTATGAATATACTGCATACAACAATGCGGCGCATTTAAGTCTTACGGCTAAAGATACAACGACCATGTCTACTTACAAAGGCTCAGTGGAAGACTATAATCATTATTCAGTTTTTAAAAATGTACTGCGCTATCTCATAAGTGCCGCTCAAAAAGGCAAGCCTTATACCCAAGTTATTTCAACCCAGGCGCTGTCTTTAAAATCTATTTGTGATGCTGTTTCCCATTACAATAATTCATTTTTACCGCGTCATAATGCAACTCATGGTACATCCTATCCAGCGATTAATATTGCCCAATATATGACTGATCTTCCTTCCTTGGGTTGTGCTCATTTTATGGATAATTTAGAAAATCTTAGTTTAGAGCACCGGCAGTTGATAGAGTTACATGTAGTCTATATGAGTGAGCCCCTTAAGGCGGCCTATTTTGGTGCTAATCATGGCTTTAAAGCAGTTCATGATGTAGATCCCAAACAAAATCCCATGGTTCGTGCGGCGTTTAAAGAAAAAAGCTTAAATACTTATACTGATATTAATCGCTCTCATGTTTTAACGTATAAGGATTATGCTAAAGATTCAACTACAGGTTTTGCAACATCCTCTGTTTATAAAAAGATAGAAATCAAAGCTGGAGTAAAAGTAGCCTCCATTATGATAGGTTCTTTGGCTGCCAATGCTTCTGTTGATTATGTAGAGCATTTATTAAAAGCAGGATACGAACATATTTTTGTTTTTGGTGGTTCTAATGATGAAATTGCTCATCGCCTAGATAAACTTATTTCTACTTATCCAGTCGAAGAACAAGCCAAAATAAATCAAAAAATTATTCGCTTAGGTAATCAGAGTGATGTTGAAATGGCTCCTATATTTACCCGCAGTAATTGTGTTGTGATCCGAGGTGGGGGCTTGAGCGTTATGGAACAGATGGCTATGCCCTACACTCCAGATAAAGTAATATTAATGCATCATGAAGATAGTGATACGGGCGATTTAACTTCTGGCTTAAGCTGGGAAGACTGTAATACCGATAGGCTTATAGAGTACTTAAATGAAAAAGAGGTTTTTGCTGAAAAAACTTCTCCGCAGTTATGTAAAAAAGCTTTGGAAACCGCCCAAAAGTTTTATGCTAAAGCAAGTGATAGGCTTGAGCAAAATACAGAAAAATTAAAAGCAATTGCTGCAGAGAAACCGCATACTGAAAAACTAATAAAACCTAAAGCCTCTGGTGTATTATCCGCGCCTAGGCAGCATGGATTCTTTTCTAAGACTACATCGACTGAAGAGGCTTTTCTTATACCAGAACCCGATTTGCTTAGTACAAGTCAATCGGCTTGTGCAGCATAAAGTGCAAAAGCTTAGGGAGTTAATAGTTTAATAAATTCATTAAAACAGGAGCGCAGTTCATTTATTTGCAAAAGCCAAGGACAATGGCCTGCGTTCTTAATGATTTTATTCACTATGTTTTTTTGCTGAAAAAGGGGATCTTCGGTAAAGATTTGACTAGGGCAAATAAAATCATCTTGACTAGCAATGCTTAGTGTTGGAATTTTAGGAAGCCAGCGGCATTGATAATTAGCATAAAAATGTTCAATAGCATAATGATAAGAATCATTGTTAAAAGCAAACAGAGGGATTATCTCTTCTCCCAAGCTCAGTTCTTCTGCCGTAAAACAATAATGTTTATAGCTATTCCAAAAAGCTCGATAAGTTTCTGTTGATGGATTTAAATGATATTCAGCGGCGGCCGGAACTAAATCAGGCAGTTGATGTTCTTTTTGCATTTTACTCACATGCTCAAAGAAAGTATTGCCAGTAGTCGTATTCATTAAGACTAGACCTTTTAAAAAAGGCTCTAGTTCAGGAGTATCTAAGGCAAACATACCGGAAAAACTATGAGTAACTAAAATTGGTTTGTCGTAGTGAGTAACTAAATCAATGAGTCCCTTTTTCCAATAGTCAAAATGCAGTCTTCCTTCCGTATTGCTTCCATCTTTGGGAAAATCTACCACTAAAGTACTACCTGGCAAATTAAGATCCTTAGCTAAAGGTTCTAAGTATTCAGAGCCTAGGCCTGGTCCTCCTGGTAAAAAAATCCAGGTATAACCAGTATGACTAGAGATAGGTCTTATTCTATAGTAATAAGTTGAATAGTTCATAGGAGCTGCATGATTTATCAGTAGCTAAAAGTACGCCATTTTATAGAAAAGGGTTTAGCGAAGCTATAGAGTTATTCCCTCATAAGAGGGAATAACTAAAATTATGAGCCTTGGTTTTGTCGCTCTTTAATTTCTGATAAAGTTTTGCAATCAATACATAAAGTGGCAGTAGGTCTTGCCTCTAAACGTTTTAAACCTATTTCTATTCCGCAGGCTTCACAGTAACCAAAATCGTCATTTCGCAAACGTTCCAGAGCATCTTCAATCTTTTTTATTAATTTTCGCTCTCTGTCACGCGTACGTAATTCAATACTAAATTCTTCTTCTTGGCTGGCACGATCTGAAGGATCAGGAAAATTTGCAGCTTCATCTTTCATATGAGTTACAGTACGGTCTACTTCTTCCATTAAAGATTGGCGCCATGCAAGCAATATTTTTTCAATATGTGCTAGCTGCCTTTCATTCATGTACTCTTCACCCGCTGTTTCTTGATAAGGGCTAATACCCATGCTACCTATTGCGTCGTTTTTCACGTTGTCTAGTCTCTCATTGGTTTTATCAAATAATTGCTCAGTCATTTTAGCCTCCGTTGCCAACGGTGAAACATTGAGCTTTACAGAAAACGGCTAGGTATACCAAAAAACTGTCTTTTCATCAACTTAATTCTCAAGACTTGTATCTACCATCTTTTCAAAAAAACGTCTCATTTACAAGAGTTCTTATTATAACAGTATTATTCCGGCTTCCAACCGCCACTTACTCTATCTTGTCCAGAAATATCTTGCCAACATTGTACCTTACAATAGTCCAATTCATTAAGTATAGCTCTTATGGAATTTTTTTGATCGTAACCATGCTCTAATAAAATCAAACCCTTGGGTAAAAGATAAGTATAGCTCTGGGTGATAATGTAGTGTAAATCAGCTAATCCCTGTTGCCCACTTACTAACGCACTGAGCGGCTCAAAACGCACGTCTCCTTGCTTGAGATGAGGATCATCTATGGCAATATAAGGAGGATTAGAAACAATCGCATGATAGTGCGTTTTTGGTAATCCATCAAACCAGTCCGCTTGATAAAAAACAACATTACTTAGCTTCAATTGCCGGGCATTGTCTTGAGCGATGTTTAATGCTTCTTTACTTTTATCACAAGCAGTAATTTGCCACTGAGGACGTTCACTGGCGAGTGCTAAGGCAATAGCACCACTACCAGTTCCAAGATCTAAAATATTTAAAGGTGCATGCGCAGGTAATAATTCTAGCGCTAATTCGACTAGGCGTTCTGTTTCATGACGTGGTATCAAGGTATGCTGATTGACGGTTAAAGCTAAAGACCAAAACTCTCTTTCCCCTGTTAAATAAGCAATAGGGGTACCTTGCGCTCGTTTTAAGATCAATTCTTTATAATGAGTTATTTGTTCTTCACTGAGTTTTTTTTCAGGATAAGTCAATAGATAAGTTCTATTTTTAGCGAGTAAATAACTTAAGAGAACTTCAGCATCTAAGCGTGCATCACTAGGCTCTTTCTCTAAAACAGTTAAAGCCCAGGCTAATGCACTTTTAATATCATTCATAACGTCCTAATTCAGCAAGTAATTCCGCATGATATTCACGTTTTAATGAGTCAATAACTGCAGAAAGATCACCTTCCATCACATCTGCTAATTGGTAAATAGTGAGGTTAATGCGATGATCAGTAAGACGTCCTTGCGGGAAATTATAAGTACGTATCCGTTCGGAGCGATCGCCAGTTCCTACTTGAAGTTTACGTGTTTGTGCTTGCTCCTTTTTCTGTTTACTTTGTTCGGCATCAAGCAAACGAGATTTTAATAAGGACATCGCTTTTGCACGATTTTTATGTTGAGAGCGCTCATCTTGACACTCTACTACGACACCTGTTGGAAGATGAGTAATTCGAATCGCTGAGTCTGTTTTATTGACGTGTTGGCCCCCAGCTCCGGAAGAGCGGTAGGTATCAATACGTAGATCATCTGAATTAATTTCAATGTGATCAATTTCTTCTACTTCGGGCATAATAGCCACAGTACAGGCAGAGGTATGAACCCGACCTTGTGATTCAGTGTCAGGAACACGTTGGACTCGATGAGCACCCGATTCAAATTTTAATTGAGAGTACACGGCATTGCCACTGAAACGCGCAATAACTTCTTTATAACCGCCGTGTTCACCGTGACTTGCACTAATCAGTTCGATCTGCCAACCTTGAGTTTCAGCATAGCGGCTGTACATACGATATAAATCACCAGCAAAAATAGCAGCTTCATCACCACCTGTTCCTGCCCGGACTTCTAGATAAATATTACGCTCGTCATCAGGATCTTTTGGAATGAGATGCCATTGTAATTGCTCATCTAATTCTTCAATTTGTTTTTTCGCTGGTGCTAACTCTTCTTCAGCCATGGTGGCTAATTCTTTGTCTTCTCCAGCAAGAAGCTCTTCTAAAGAAGCTAAGTTTTCTTGTGCTTCTAGATAGGTCTGATAGCAGTTCGCCACGGGATCTAATTGGGCGTATTCTTTAGAGAGTGCTTTGAATTGATCTTGATCGGAAATCACAGAGGACTCTGAGAGTAAGCGACCTACTTCTTGAAAGCGTTCTAACATCAGTTGTAATTTTAACTCAAGAGATTTCTTCATAGCTTATTTGGTCTGTAGTTGTGTTAAAAAGATATTGGGCTAAGGATAATAAGTCTTCCCTATTATCCCAAGCCATTTGTTTTAGGGCAGTAGTAGGGTAATGAATTAACTTATTCAGTAAACGTTCAGAAAATTCAGTTAAGGCATTATGGTGATCTTGCCCTGAGGCGAGTTTTTTTAAGGTCCGGGCGAGTTCTTTTTGAGCCAGCTCTTGCATTTTATTGCGATAATCACAAATCACCGTGTTAGCCTTTAGTGAACGATGCCAAAGAATATAATTATTCAGTTCATAATCAATTAATTGCTCCGCTTGAAAAGCCGCATTACGTCGTTCTGCCATGCCTTTTTGAATCATGAGTTGCAAGTCATCGACATTATATAAATGAATCTGTTCTAGCTCTCCTACATTTGCTTCTATATCACGAGGTACTGCTAAATCTAAAAAAAACATGGGCTGATAATTTCTTTGCTGTAGGGCATGCTCTACTAAACTTTTATTAATGAAAGGCAAAGGGCAGGCAGTGGCTGAAATCACTACGTCAGCATGAGATAAATATTGGGGTATATCACCAATAGATAAGGCTTTTCCATTAAAGCTATGAGCTAATTTTTGCGCATTTTCCAATGTTCGGCTGGCTACCATAAAATTGTGGATGCCTTGTTCATGTAAATATTTCGCTACTAGAGTCGCTGTTTCTCCTGAACCAATTAGAAATACATTGAGTGAGCTGGAGTTTGCAAAGGACTGGCTAATTAACTGTACTGCTGCATAGGCTATAGAGATGGGGTTAGTACCAATACCGCTACGCGTTCTAATGCGTTTGGAGGCACTAAAAATATATTCAAATACAGGCCGTAGTTGGGTTTTTACGGTCCCCATACGACAAGCATGTTGATAGGCTTGCTTCATTTGTCCTAAAATTTGAGGCTCACCTAACATCATAGAATCTAAACCACTAGCAACACGTAGTGTATGTTTAATCCCTTGATGGCCTTGATGCATATAAAAAAATGGGGATAAAGAATCTTCTGGTAACTGATGTTCATTGGCTAGCCAATGAGCTAAGAGTTCGGGTTCTTCGCTGTCACAATAAATTTCCGTTCGGTTACAGGTTGATAAAATAGCCGCTTCATTGACAGTAGGAAGATTAATTAGGTTATTGAGCAGAATATCTTGGGTAGCCGAAGTTGATGCGACTCGTTCACGCACATTGATGGGCGCTGTTTTATGATTCAGTCCACAAGCAACAAACACCATAAATAATCTTTATACCTATTAAAGTGAATAGGAGATTGTAAACGATTGGGGTGAAAATTTGTATAGTTTCTCTGGTAAATCCTAAATAACTAACAATTAAGTAACATTTTTTAGAAAATAGCGCACTATTTCTAAAGTAGTTTTTTTTTTTGCCGTCAACAAGAATAGAATAGTTTATACGCAGTGTGTAATTAAGAAGGAGCAACTCATGGACATTATTCTTCAAGGTCAACACGAGGGGCAAGAGGCTATAGAGAGTTTAGAAAAAGTAATGCAACTATTTAAAGATCGTTATCATATCAATGGATATCGTGAAATACACTTAACTGTAACTTTAGTTGATGATCATGGCGATGAAGTAGAGTTGATCGATAGTGATACCCATCAGGCTTATCGTATATTTGAAGTATTTCGCCCTGGCTATGAACTTTCTGGAAAAAAAGGGTTTCCTAAGTTGCAATTGGTAGTAGATAATACAAAACAGAGCAATTAAAATTTATAGGATATTCCATGGTTGTGGCATTGATAGCAATAATTCTCACTTTAGTGCTAGTGATTGGCATTCACGAGGCAGGGCATGCTCTGGCGGCGCGTTTTTTTAAAATAAAAATTCAACGTATTGCTATCGGTTTTGGCAAACCATTAATTCAATGGCGAAGTCGCTCGGGTTGCGAGTGGGTTTTGGGCCGATGGTTTTTAGGCGGCTATGTTCACTTAAACAATACCCGAATTGCACCAGTAGAACCTAAAGATTACTCTAGCTGCTTTGATAAAAAACCAATCTGGCAACGTATCATAGTATTATTGGCTGGTGTTTGTGCCAATATGATTACCGCCTGGCTCGCTTTTATTGTCGTATTCTATGTTGGTATTCAATACAGAATACCACAAATTCAAACAGTTCAGCCCAATAGTGTCGCGGCAAAAGCGGGAATGATGCCTCAAGATCAATTGATGTCTATTGGAGGAGTAAGCACTACTTCATGGCAAGATGTCGGCCAAGAGTTGATCATGTTATGGGGGGAAAAAAATATTCCGGTGTCTTTAAAAACTAATACTGGGCAAATAAAACAAAGCACTTTAGATTTAAGCCAAATTCAGTTTAATGAGCATACCCGCTCTTTGTTAACTAGTCTTGGGATTAGTCCGAATATAAAGGCTATTTATCAAAAGGTTCAAGCACCTTCATTTTTGGCTGCAGTACAACAAGCCTATAGTACGATAGTTCATTTCATTTATTTTTTCCTTATCATCTTAAAACAGCTTTTTACCGGAGTGATTCCTTTCTCGGTATTACTAGGTCCAGTGGGACTTTTTGCCGCCTCCATTGCTTCTCTTAGCCAAGGCATAGTTGTATTTTTATATTTTATTGCCGGTTTAAGTGTGGCAGTTGCGTTTATTAATCTATTTCCTATTCCAGGACTTGATGGCGGTTCTATTCTCTATGCCTGTATTGAGAAAATTAGAGGGCAACCTATATCAGTACCTCTAGAAATTTTGATTTATCGTTTGATGATGATTCTTATGTTTTTAATGTTAGTACAACTATTAAAAAATGATATAGCCCTTTTTTTTAGTAAGTAAACTCTAGTTAATCCAATGTTGACTGAAATTAATAACCTTGTTTCTTATCCTTTAATGTAGGTCGAGCCTTGGCTCGACAATTCGTTCTTACCTTTAAATTATTGATGTTGATGAATAATATTATTTTGTCGAGCTAAGGCTCAACCTACATTAAATTCACTAGCCAAAATAGAAGTTATAAATAAAATCATGATTTTTAATTCACTTAAAATTCAGTTAAAATCTATTCTTAAGTAGAATTTATTAAAGGAAAAAATCATGCGAATGGAAGCGATAAATCCAGAAAATCTCAGTGCCGAACAAAAACCATTATATCAAGACATGAAAGAAGGTATTGAAAAAAATTTCAAAGGATTCAAAGCAATACGAGAAGATGGGGCTTTGATTGGTCCTTGGGCTCCTTGGATTAAATTTCCCCAAATGGGAGGTCCTATATGGGAGCTAACAAAAGCACTTTCAATGAATGCCACTTTACCTAAACCAGTAAGAGAAGTTGCAATTTTGGTGACAGGTACTAAATTTAATTCTGGCTATGAACTTTACGCCCATATTTTAACAGCGGAGTTACGGGGATTAAGTGATAAAAAAATTGTAACAATTGTTTCCGGACAACGTCCTGTTGATTTAGACGATGATGAGGCATTAGTCTACGATTTTACTTCTTCACTAGTTAATGGTGGACTATTACCCGAGATAGTTTATAAAAAAGCACTTAACCGATTTGGTGAGAAAAGTACGGCTGAACTTATTTATCTAATTGGATTATATTGCATGGTAGCAATAACCTTGAATGGATTTGATGTGCCTATCCCTGAATAAGGTACCTTCCCATTGTATATTTGAACTTGTAGTTTTATTGCGAAGAATTGGCAGAGGAGGCCAAATACATCCCTGAATTTTTCATCATCCATGATGACTAAATGTCCTATAAAACATCCATTGTCCTTCCTCTTGCTAGCAATCATAGCAGGTTTCAAAATTTATGTTTTGGAGATATTTCTTTAATTGTCTTAAGAGATATCTCCAATACTTAAATTTGAACATATTTTGTTATACTAGAGTCAATTTCTTCTATTCTATTAGAGCATCTGATAATGAAGACAGAATACTGTGTTAAAATTATTAAATAGCGACATAATGACAGCTCGATATCAAAAGGATTTTGCCATGAGTATTGAATTGAATTGGGTAGATTATGGCTTTATTATTTTTTTTCTCTTATCTATTATCTTTGGTTTTGTACGTGGTTTTATAAAGAGTGTGGTGTCATTGCTCTTTTTGATTGCGGCTGTATATTTAGCTGTTAAATATTCTCCCCAATTAGCATCACACTTTGCAGGCAGCGCGGGTCGTGAACAGACTATTACCTATCTGAGTTTGGTTGGTATCTTCCTTCTTATCTTTATAGTTACGATTCTTGTCGGAGCGTTAATAAGCTATTTTTTAAATATGGTATTTCAATTTGGCGGACTAGGATTCATTAATAGCTTTTTCGGCGGTTTATTTGGCATCGTGCGAGCTGTAATTATCTCTATCTTCATTATATACGTTGTACAGTTAACACCGGCAAGTAGTCAACCAATGTGGCATGAATCGCAAATTGTTATCTATTTCCAGCCAATGACGGAATGGCTTGAAAAAAATCTTTCCCCTAAACTTGAAGCTCTAAAAGAAAAAATGAGCAAAGTTCAGAATATTGGGCTCACGAAGTAGTATGTTGGAAGGAATAAAGTTTAATTGAGCGAATTCAAACCGAGTAGGGGGACTAGTAAAATAAAATTTACTAGGTCTGATTATTCATAGATAATGAGGCTCAAGATTATTTCCCTTCAGCGCGGATTCAACCAATAAGTGCAACTAATTTTTTTGAGCAACCCAAGCTACAAATAGTGCATTAGTACTCAATCGTCCCAAAATATATTTTATTTAGGTCAAATGCAATTGATTCTCCGCTTCTTGTTGGTTAGCAGAAAAGCTCAATAATTGGTCTTTAGATAAATAAAGAATATATGATTTCTTATCTGAATAGTAACTCTCAAGGAGAATACTAAATGTATTATTCTGTTCAATGGGTTTTTTTTCATTCATTGGTGTTATATCTTGAACAAGATTATACGTATTATCTAATAGATTTTCAGACTCATTAAATCCAAATAGGTTGCCCAGTTCCGTGACATTAAGATTGGCTAGATATTTGATTGCCAAATCTATGTCATTAGTTGTAAGCCCTATTTGTGGTTGTACTATATGAGCTAATTTTTCCTTGTAAACCGAGCATGAGTGTTCGAGTGGCTTTTCAAATAATGACGTCTTTAATCTTGGGTCTATTTGATAAATCACATCACCTTTAAATATCTGTCTTCCATTGGAGAAGATAAATTCACTATCAAGCTCCATTTCGCCTTTTTGCGGCTCAGTCGAACTCATCCAGTTATGTTGATCAAAAACATAGACACTTCGTGCACCAGATAACTCTGCGACTCCTGGTGTATTTTCAAAAGTCTTAACATGAGCATTTCCCATTAAGCCACACCATTTTTTACCCTTAGCTAATAAGCTGGTTTCACGTTCCATGATTTGGGCTGCGGTATAATTCATATATCTGATTCGCGTATCGTCTAATTGCTGATCATTAATGCCGATTTTTTGGCTGTTATAAAGTAAGCGTTCGGGGAAATACGGGTTGAATTATTTACTTGGGATCAAGAACATAAGGGAGGAGCATTTTATACTCTTCGTCTGCTCTGCAAGAACGGATATTTTCAAAAATGGTTTTTAGATAATTGAAAGGGTTAAGCCCAT
>CANJQE010000079.1 GCA_947476305.1 Legionellaceae bacterium | reverse complement strand
TCAAATGTGGCTCGTTTCACACCAGTAAGACGGCGAAATTTTTCTTCGTCTAATCCCTGAATTTGCTCGTACTTCATTGTCGCTCCTTGTAATGGAGCCTTTTTACCAAAAAATCAGCTAAACCGCTAGTTTCGAAAGAAGTCTACTGTAAAAAGGTACACATCAAGTGCATCGGGTAAGGTGGATAAATCCGTTTTAAGCTTAAAAAGAATGGAGAATTTTTGGTAACAAGCTTTTGCTTCTTCTAGAAGTCGAGGTAATTCATGGGCGATTTGCAACAATTGATACAAAGTAAAAACGCTTATTGAGTTAGGGATTCACTCAAAGAATCGCTAAGCCATGATTCTTTGAGTGAAGATAAAAATAATTTTATTTAGCAGGCATACTCGGACTAGATTCAGCATCATCACCGCCTTTAGCTGTAGCACTTCCTGAAGAAAGCCCACTTTTCATTCCTTTCATCATAGGGCCAACAGCTTTCTGAGCATGAGCACCCATTTGTTTGTTGATTTGACCTTGAGCATCTTGAGTTCCCTTCGCAGCATCACCTACTTTACCTTTTACCATTTCATCACCCCATTGGGCTGATTCACCGCCAAGGCTCTCAGGACTACCACCAATCCAACGAAGCACTTTATCAGGCAAGTAAGAAATTAATGTGAATGCTTTTTGAACCACAGTAATATACATCGTTGTATAAAGTAATATAGAGAAAAAGAATGCGAAAATACCGGCCCAATCCTGATATCCACCAGTTCCTGAGCCTTGTGTACTACCTCCTCCTGTAGCACTTACTCCATAATCTGAATTATGTTGTACTTGTGGAAGCAGAACTTGTAAGGCACTAGGTCCCTGTTGAGGTGCTTGTATAAAGCCTATAGCATGTTGGAATCCTGCATTTAAAACCCAAACACTCACATAAGATAAAGCGATAGCTGAAATATAGCCAATAACCATCATTGCCGGTCTTAAAAAGACATTCATTAATAACATAATTGCTGCTTCACCCTTACCAAAAGCATCATGCCCTTCTGGGTGAGTCACACCGAGCGCAACAATAGGTGCAGCGACCATTGCTTCAATTACAGAAATTAACCAGGCTATGGAGCCAAAGGTGAAAATCATATACGGTAAAATGGGAATATAGAAGGCTGTAGTAAAGCCAATACTAACCATAATACCTAACCAGCAAAGGAATAAAGGTGCTATTAACATTAAGATCGCTAATACAAACGGACCAAAGATAGAAATAGCGATCATGATACCAAGGATCATAAGCCACAAGTTACCAGCAAAGTTAATGTAATACACACCCATATTAGCTAAAGCAACAATAGGGTTTGTGCCTGGTTGGGCAATCATTTGCAAGCCCGCTTGGAAAATTTGTGCTAATGCTTGCAAAGGAATCATGATAAACGCCATGACCATTTGCTGTATAATTTGCCCGAAGAAAAATATAAAGGCATTGAAAATAATCATTATAACGCCATTATAGAAAATATCTCCTAGTAAACCGCCTAAACAGAAAGAGAACATAAATGTTTTTACATTACCACAGCCAAAGGACATGGGTTTTAAATACGTATTTTGCGGACTTACGTTAACAGACAACATATTATCAAAAGTCATTTGGTTATAAGCACCAGGTTGACCCGCTTGTCGTACCATTAAAGAATTATTTACAAAGCCGTACACAGTTAAAGATGCTGAACCTGTTTGTGCCGTTAAGTTTTGCTTAGAATTATCAAAGTTTGACGCGGTACCAGTACCTTGAATAAGGTTTGATATTGCATCAATCTTATTCGTAATACTATTAAGCATGCCAAATAAAGTAGTATTATAAAGTTTATTAGCAACCTTAGCGCTGGCAGTTGTATCACTTAAGCCATTAGTTAGATCCGTTACCTGACTAGTTTGTAATCCACTGGTTGTATCAAAACCAGCGCCTGAGCCTACAGCACTACTTGAAGCGTTTCCATTTAATTTTACTAGATCAAAAAAATAAGCTCCGGCCATCATCCAACCTTGTGCATTAGCCTCGGCAATAAAACCTCTTGAGTTAGAGCCATTTTGGGTTTGTCCAATTGTATTAATAAGACTTAAAGTTGGTTGAATCACTCCATTATAATCGCCTACTGATCCAGCAAATTCAGTACCATTAAATAACGCGCCTCCAGAAGGACAAGTACTAAGACTAGGATCTGGTCCCCAACTAGTGCATGTTTGGTTATCACTGCTTGTGCTCGCACAGCTCCCGCCTGAAGAATCATAAGGAATTCCAAACTGCTGCATAGCACTAGTTGAACAATTATTAGTAGATGGAGTAGATGAAGGATTGAATAGAGGGTCATTACCCACCATAGTTTGTGTTACCAAAGCTAAATCTACGTACATTTGTTGCAGAGCAATGGCACGAGATAATTTTGCTGTTTCTAAATCTGAAGCACTTAAAGTAACTGTTGAACTTGTCGTTGTATTCGTGCCTAAGCCAGACCAGGTATAATTAGTATCTGAAGTTTCATTATTGGTTCCCGCACCTACAGTAGTCTGACCTTTGGAAGCATCTGGGCCTGCTGGTAGACCAGTAAGTGGCTTCCACATTACCGTACCACAAGTTTGATCAAGGGCAGAATATTTAGAGTCAGGGCTATCAAGTCCAAAATAAGGCATCTTCATGACGTAGTAACCATTAGACATATACGCCCCACCATTAGAATCTGCTTTATTCTGCAAAGAGACAAAATTTACTGAACTAAGAAAGTCAGGAACAGCGTCGCTACAAAGCACCTTTGCCGCATCGGGAATAGGCTTATCCTTACATCGTCCAGTAGGCCCCATATCGACTTTACGTTGTGCTTCTAACTGTTTTTGTATCCCCAGCATACATACTTGGCCGATCAATATAGTATAAGCGCCTTTAGGTAATGCAAGAGCATTCCCGTTTGCTGCATTCAAAAGACTAAGTCCTGGGTTGGGTTGTGCTTGAATAATTACGCCACCGCGATTTAAATAACTTAATGCAGCCTGCCATACTTTGTCAGCTGCACCAACACCTTGAACAACCACCCACATCACAAAGATTTGCATCAAACAATAGCCAGAAGCTTTAGGAATAAGTAAAGCAAGACCTAAGGTAGATCGTACGGGAATCCATATTGAAGACCATTTTTGGCCTAGCATTTGACCTTCATGCGCCGTATTCATCGTTGACACAAGAAGGGTATACATTATGATTATTCCACCAAGAGCAAGAACCGCGGAATTAAAAACCGTAAAAATAGCGCCCATAATTTGGCTACCGGAGCTATGTAAAACTCCATCAACTGTACCAAATAAATTCCCTAAAAAAACGACAGAGTAATCACTGGCCGGAGGCGCAAAAGTCATACTACTATCATCAGCAAAGACCAAAATGGGAAAGAAACTCAAGAACAGCATTAACCAGCGTTTATTCATTCTTTCGCCCTCAGAAAACCTTTTTTTAACCACTCGTTAATTGAGCAGCCCAACTTACGATTTTTAATTTGGTAATACCAAAAATGATAGCGAAAACCCAAGGCTACTGCGATCATCATTACTATTAAACTAAGTAGGCCGGCACGGAAATGCCCAGAAAAGAAGTGATATCCGGAATAAATGAAGATTCCCAAAGCCATTAAAGACATAAGAATGCTAAGTCTATAGAGCGCTTTTTCACGAATTAACAAATCCTCATCAGATAATTTAAGCTCTTTTTGTGCGCTCTCAAAGGATTCTGTTAAGGCGGGATTATTTTTATCATCATTAGCATCAATTGTTTCAGCCATAAATAAACGGCGGATACTAGTTCCCAGAAAAATAGTAAAGGATTTTAATCTTTCCCAGTCAAACCAATAAGGAATATTTATGATGCTGACAAACACTCTTACAATTCTAGAACCTGATTTTTTTTTCATATTTTTTGCTTTCTAAGTAATGGACTTTTAGCCTTCATAATATACTATAGTAGAATGGAAAGAGTAATTCCATCAATTAATCACAGTAAAAAAAGAGTAAAATATGCCAGATCTTAGTTATGAAGCTTCTGCAAAGTATTGGTTTGAATATTTAGACCCAATGATTTATCGTGTTATTACTTTTATGGAAAGTGTTGAGGATTGGACCCTAGATGGAAATCCAGAGTTTGAAGCGGCTATGGAACAGTTGGGAACAGAGCTTGATGACATAGAAAAAATTGATATGGGTTTACTTGCTGAAGAAGATAAGTTTATTCGTATTGTTGGTAATATTAAATCGGGTAGGGGTTTGCGTTTGCTTCAAGCTATTGATACTGTGCATCCAGGCAGCGCGTCTAGGGTATTGATTCATGCTGAAGAAACTAGTCTAGGTAGTTATGATCCTGCTGGATTTTTTTTAAAAAGAAATATTGTATTTGAACGATTACGGTTGTTATCGCGTGTTTTTTGTCAATATCGATTAAAACTTGTTTTACGTGCACTTGAAGGGGATGAATAATAATGAAATTAGGAAAATTTACTGTAGCTAATGCGTTGTGCCTTATTATGATGTCGGCCACGGCACAAAACTACAATGACAATGGCAATAACAATAGCAATGAGCAATCAACAAGTGATAATACTAAAAAAATAGTCCAATATATGACTAATTGGGCAGCCTATTTGGGTTATGACATTGCAGAGGATAAAACGCCCACAATACCAAGTACTGAGTTAACAAGTTACGCCAATGCGTCTTTATTAGAAACGCTATTATATAGTACTTTTTTTGGTTCTATTCCTACAACAACACCCCCTATAACCTCAGCATCTTCCAACTCTAGCTCAGGTGATCAAAGTGTAGGCTTACCGTTCCTACCAAAATCAGAAAGTACTACTGCTATTAACGCAGCTTCAAATTTGACCTTTAAAAATTATAATAATACTGGAGATCAGCAAAGTTCACAGCAGGTTTCAATTAACGCAAACAGTCTAGCAGATCAGCAACCATTTCAAGCAGATCCAGTCAGTCAAGCAATATTTAACATTTTAGGTACTCCTGATGTGAGTTACTGTAGTACGACCCCAGGGTCTAATCCTCTACAAGGTGTTTCTAATTCAACGAATCCTAGTCCTAATTATCAATCATCAACAACTCCATGTGCGATTACTCCTACTATGTTCCAAATTCAATTAGTGGAAAATGTAGTAGGTGCAATACCCGGTCCAAGCGATTTTTATACAATAACTAGTAATGCGAATGTATTACCGCAACTCAACAGTAACTCCTTGATAGCTCCTTTAAATTACTCAACAGATCCTCTTGATTTTTCTGCCGGAAACGCAACCAGCACAACGGGAGGGCCAGGATTAACAGCCAAAACTCAGGCTGAGCTTGCTTCTAATTTTATAAGGTATGCTTCAGGCTCAGTTCTTCCTACAATCCTACCCAACAAAAATATTTATCAAACCGTCTATAACCAAGCGATAGATAAAACGAACACTTCACAGCCTCAAATGCAAGCTATCATTAGCAACTACTTAACCAGTCTTCGAGTTTATGCAGCACAAAGTTCTGTTGGTATCGGAAACTTATATTATATTCTTTCTAAAAGGTTGCCTCAGCAGCAAAAAGGAGCTAAGTCTAATGAAAGCGGGCAACAAAACAGTCAAGCTTTGAATGAGTACAACATGGCAACATGGAGAATTTTTCAAGTAGGTGGGGTGCCTGCGTCCAGTTCATCATCTGGGTCATCATCTGGGTCATCTTCTGGTTCCTCAAGCTCCTCATCAAACAATGGCCAAGCCCCAACACAATGGATTGAAAAAATTAATGCTGCAAGCCCAGCTGCGTTACAAAAAGAAATAGCTATTTTACTCGCTGAAATTAATTACCAACTCTATTTAGATAGACAATTACAAGAACGCATGTTAATGACCAGCAGTGTCTCCTTATTGCAAGGTACAAAGGCGACTCAACCTAGTTCAGATTTATCGAATCAACTTGTTAGTGCGTCTACTACGCAGCCACCATCATCGCCATAACTATTCCTAAAAGACCTTAGTTTTAACTAAGGTCTTTTAATTTTCTTGCTTAAAACACTTACCTCAGTTTTCCTGCTTTTCCACTAAGAAATAAGATGCAAAAAAATAATAACATTGTTATTATTCTGAGCAATTTCAATAAAATAGAGCAACTATGTCTAAATCCTATGTTTTTTATATTGACGGCATGAGCTGCATTAGCTGCAGTAATACGATAGAAAATTTTTTACGTAAAAACAGCACACAAAGCATAGAATATTTTCATGTTGATCTAACGACTGCTGATCCCAAAAAAACAACAGTTATTTTAACTGATCATGATGAAACTCAAGAGCCTACTTGGGAACAATTGAAAAATCATATTGACGATGTAGGGTTTTCTTGTAGAGACGCTAATTATCACCCCCCCACACCGCAAAAAAAAACAGAAGAACAAAAAACAAATTCCTTAATGTGGTTTAAACAGTTTATCTCCTCGCATTGGTTTTTAGGAGCTATCGGATCTAGCACGGGAATTGCTCTATTAATTACCTTTTTAGTAACTACAGGCTTACCTTTAGCCCTAATGATTGGCCTAGCCAGTTTAAGCACTATTCTAACCTTAGTCCTTGGCGCCAATTCTTATTATGATGCATGGAAAAAGTTAATTAAATCACGCACACTGACCATGGACAGTTTATTTGCTATCAGTACTCTAACTGTCTTAGCAGTATCCATTGGCTCCTTTTTTATTCCTTGGCTTCCTATGATGTTTGAAGCAGGTCTACTTATTTATGGTTTTAGGCATATAGGATTAGCTATTGAAGAAACACTCAAAGAAAAAATTCATTCAGGACGCTTTCAAGATAGAGCCCCGCAAACTGTACACTTAGCCTTAAAAAGTGGTGTGTATGAACTGCCTTTAAATTATATAAAAGTGAAAGATATTATAGAGGTATATCCCGGAGAACTTATTCCTCTTGATGGTCTATGTGAAGAGGAAACACTAATATACAACACCATTATTAGCGGCTCGACTTTGCCGCGTCATTACCGCCAAGGTGAAAAAGTATTAGCTGGGATGCGCCTCGCTGATGATGCGAAGCCGGTAAAAATTCGTGTTCTTAATAATTCGAAAATGTCTTATCTTGCCCGTCTTGATGAAGGTATTGAACACTCCATGCTTGAAAAAGCGCCACTTGAATTAAAAACGCAACAATTATTAAGTTATTTTATCCCCACAGTCATTGCTCTTGCCCTTCTCTCAGGGCTAGGACTTAGTTTATTTTTCCCCGCCGCCATAGCTATTCAATGTGCCGTTTCTGTTTTAGTCAGCGCCTGTCCTTGCACACTTGGTCTAGTAATACCCTTGGCCGTAAAAACAGGGATACATAAAGCAGGAGAACATGGGGTTTATTTCAAAAGTTCTAAAACACTGCAAGAAGCAGAACAGATAGATACGGTTATTTTTGATTTAAACGGAACATTGACTCATGGTATTCCCAGCGTAAAAAGTTATGATTTAAGACCTCATAGTAAACTCACTCTCGATGAATTTTTTAGTATTTGTGCCTCTTTAGAGTCGGCCTCTAATCATCCCATTGGCAAAACGATTTATTCGTATGCACAAGATCATAACCCTAAAAAATTAAGCGTAGAACAGCTAGATAGTTCTCATCATTCGGGCATCAGGGGCATGATTAATGGGCAGGAGCATGCTATTGGTGGCTCAGAATTAATGCAAAAGCAGGGAGTTAGGACTGAAAATATAGAGCAACAACTGCAATTAGAGGCCGGCGATAGTATTGTCTATCTTGCAAAAGGGAAAGAGCTTCTAGGTTATATTGTACTTACTGATCCCTTACGCAAAGACGCATTAACTACTATTAATACTTTAAAAGAAATGGGCAAAGAAATTCACCTTTGCACTGGCTCTGATGAACGTACTGCTCAGCGTTATGCAAAAATGCTAGGTATAAATAAAGTTCATGCCAATTGTGTTGCTACCGCTTTAGACTCCAAAGATAAAGCCAAGCCCGCTTATATAAAATTATTGCAAGCGAATAATAAAAAGGTAGCGATGATTGGCGATGCAGCTAATGATGCTCATGCACTCGCAGCCAGTGATTTAGGAATTGCCATATTATCCATCAATAGTGATGAGCTCGCGCAAAAACATGCAGGTGCTGTAATTCAAAACGGTACTTTAATGCCAATAGCTAATGCCTTTGCTCTTTCAAAACAAACAGTGAATAATATTAATCAAAATTTATTAATGAGTTTAGGATATAATCTAGGTGCTTTACTAATTTCCGGAGGCTTATTAGTTGCCTTAGGTCTAACAATTAATCCAGCTATTGGCGCTGCCTTAATGGTCTTCCAAGCCTGCATTATTCTAGGAAATGTATATCGCTTTAAGCAACAGCCCTTAAGCCATCTGAGAAAACAAGAGCAAGAAGAACCATTAAAAAGCTCCTCTTTTCAATTAATGCAACATCATGCAACCCTACGCCCAAACAGTTCAAAGGTGAATGATGCAATAATAGATGCTAAAGAATCTCCGCAATGTTCTACCCTATTTCAACCTGCAGCTAAACTCCAAGTAGAGGAAAAAAAAGAACAAACAGCCTGTTGCCTTAACTAAGTAAATTTTGGAATAATGAATATATGTACTTTAGCCAAATACTAATTAATAATAGTTAACTTAACTTAATAAAAAATGATAAAGGGACATTCATGGCATACAGTAAAATACACCCAATTGCCTTAGGCTTATCTCTTGCAGTTATGTCGGGTTTGGCTACCCTTTTTGTAGGTTTGTTTGCCAATATATTTGTTAATGGCAAACCCTTAGTCACCATGGTAGGCACTATGTATGTAACTTATATTCCGTCAATTGAAAATAGTGCTCTCGGCGCATTAATGGTTTTTGTGGCAGTTCTAATTAGTGGTTATATTGCTGCTTGGATCTATAACCTATTAAGCGACTATATTTAAAACCACATAAATCTCTGGATAATTGCTAAACAATGTTAAGCTCCCTTGACAATTACTACAACGAGCCTTAGCATTCATTCATTCAGTGTTAGAGGATATACAATGGCTATTGACCGTTTGCGTACTTTGGTAAGTAAAGATTTTGACGCGGTTAATCATCTAATTATTGATAAAATTCAATCTGATGTTGGTTTGATTCAAGCCTTATCCCAACATATAGTAGAAAGTGGCGGTAAACGCTTACGTCCACTGCTTGTCCTTCTCAGTAGCAATGCCTGTGGTTATCAAGGACAAGATCATATTGCTCTTGCTGCAATGATTGAATTTTTTCATACCGCTACCTTATTGCATGATGATGTTGTAGATGAATCAACCTTAAGACGAGGCCGAGAAACAGCCAACAGCATTTGGGGCAGTAAAGCCAGTGTTTTAGTCGGTGACTATCTTTTTACTCAATCAGTCAAACTTATGGTACAGGTGGGTAATTCAGCTATTCTAGATTTAATTGCTGATACTTCTCATGAAATCAGTTGCGGCGAAGTAAAACAACTGACAAACCGTCATAATCCAGGACTAGAGTTTGAAGATTATTTTGATGTGATTCGCTCTAAAACAGCCTTGTTATTTGCTACCGCAGCTTGTGTAGGCCCTATCCTCAGTAATTCTTCATCGAACATCAAAGACAGTTTATATGACTATGGCCTTCATTTAGGAAATGCTTTTCAATTAATTGATGATGCTCTTGATTATTGCTCTGATGCTAAAACCATGGGGAAAAATATTGGTGATGATCTAGCAGATGGTAAAGCCACTTTGCCAATCATTCATGCATTAAAATACGGTACTGAAACGCAAAAAATGCAAATTAAAGAAAGTTTACAACAAGGAAGCTTAAAATATTTGCCCGAAATTCTTATCGCCATTGAAGAGACTGAAGCTATCGCCTTTACCAAAAAAATAGCCGCCCATGAAATCGATTTAGCATTAACTGCGTTAATGGTACTGCCTCACTCAGAGTACAAAACCGCTTTAATGGACTTAGCGCATTTCGCCATTAAAAGAACTTACTAAAACCTTAGTAGCCGTCTTTGCGAACGAAATGAAGCAAAGACGGGATGTTGAATATTTGTACGTGAGGTAATCCTTAAGAACTGTTCTTTAAACAATTATTCCATGTCCGCAACGGGACTAGGCTCAGAATTCATCTTTTTACTTTTCTTAAATTTTTTGAAACAAAACCAAAACCATTGCTTTATATCCTCTTGGAAGACATCTAAAAAATAAAGTAAATTGTAATTGCCGATATAACATTTTCTTTCATATTTAAAAAGATAGTTGGTGAGAACAATAGTAAATATTGCACAAGCTATTCCTGCAGGAATATCAATAACATAATGTTGAAACGTATATATCGTAGATAAAAAAGTCAGTATAAACCAAGGTATAAAAATAAATCCTAAAGGTCGCCATAGAAGAATAGCAAAATAAGTAATAAGAAATCCCCAGCATACATGCATACTTGGATTTGTAGACACTAAGGGATGTTTTTGTTTAGGATTTTCAATATTTTCTTCAGCGTAATCTAAAAACTTGCTTAGATTTTTCCCTAGGGGTACTTTTTCATATTGTTGCTGAATTATATTAACAGATGGTATTAAAAACATGTTATTACGGTACATTTCATTGGGAGTAACCGCCGGTAAAGCAAGCCAAAACGGCAATGCAATCATGGGTGCAAGGAAAAAAGCAATCAGGTATTTTCTAAACAGAGTTTTCTTGAATAATAAAAGCCCTATGAGTACCAAAGCAAACGCCCAATCCAGTTTACGATAGACATAGGTAAGCAAAAAATCCCATCTAGTATGAGTAAAAAAATCAATCAACCATAAGCGAGGATCTACTGTAAAAACAGCCATATCCATCTTCATATAAAGTTCACTAGCGACAATCATTTTAGAGGGTGACGAAGCCAGCGATGATTGCTTCACAGTGAATATCACTAGTAAAGAAGAGAAAAAAATAGCAATAGTAATATAGAAGAAACTTAATAAAAACAATTTCATATTAGTAGTGGGAGGGAGCTGTTCTTTGAATACTTTGATGCGAATCTGCTGTCCTGACCAAATAAATAATTTGATGTAAATATATAAATAAAAAATAATAAAGCCGGTTTTAAGCATATCCCCGCCAAAAAACAAACTTCTGGACCATAGCTCCGCCTTATCTCCCAGCAGAATAGAAAAAAGTGGTCTTTCAAAAAAACCAGAAATTAAAATCCAAAGGATAGGCAAAATAATTAATATATAGGTTTCAACGTGAAGTTTTTTTAAGATTTCCCAACTCCTTGAAAAAAGTAATAAACCCTTATACAGCGTCGACACAGGTGCATCCATTGACCTAATCTAAAGTGGAAAAGCGATAAGTGATATTAATAATAGGTCCATTTAGCTAACTAAGAATACCAGGGGTTAAGAGTCTTACATCACGCATTCCATTAATATTATATAGCGTTATATCTATTACTTATTACAAACCACTACAGTAGAATTATAGCATAACCTCTGCAACGATCCATTCGCAGGCTCTGTCGAAAATAGCATTACTAAAAGCCTCCAAAGGATTTAGCTGAATGACTTTCTGCAGGTTGCTGATAATGCTCTTGTTCGCTAAGCATTGATGGATTAAAGGCATTTAAATCTTCAATAAACTCTTCATCCATTTGATATAATAAAGAATCATGCTCTAATTGCTCAACGTATCCAAGTTTTTCTAAATTAGTTAATAAGGATAAAGTTTCTTCTGATAAATCATAGCGTAATCGAGTAACGGAGGAATTCATAATCGCTAAGGGATCGACAACAAAAAATTCACGTACATTTTTATATTCAGGATCATTAACATTGCTTTTAATTAAATTCATCAAATAAGGATAATCTTCAAAAAGTAAAACCATATCCTTATTTTTCTTGGTAACAATTCCTTCTGAATAGACGTTATTAGCTCTGTAGTATTGAAAATAGTGATAACCAAAGGCGCCTAAACCACCGCCGAATAATAAACCTAATATAAAGCTCATAATGTTCTATCTGATGAAAAATAACAGTATATCATTGACAAAAAAACAAACAAAATTTCAGGGATACTTTTATAATATAATTTATAAAGAAAGGAGTCTGTTGCACTCTAATTTAACGTGAGTTCGGGGTGAGACCAAGCAGTCATCTCCGCGCAGGCGGAGATCCTGCTCTGAAGTCAGGCGAAAAGTGGATTCATCTTCCCGACTTCTCGGGAATGACAAATTTTCTTAACTTAATGGAAGTGAAGAGGATGCGCAGTTTCCATCTCGAAGGTTTTACACTGCGCCAAGGCTTCGAGACGGTTTTTGGTAATGATGTAAACGCTTTATCCAAAACTCACGTTAGTTTAAGGAAATCAAGGCGCAGAATATTTTTTAAAAAATAGCCTAGCCCAACTTATTAAATTATTTTACTTTGTTATTTCTTTCTTTTTACTCATAATAACAAAATAAATCATTACCCTATCTTCTATGAGCTATCATCTCAAACGAGCATTGTACTTAGTCTCTTTATCACTTACTTATTTGCTGTTATTTTATTTTTTAATACAGCAAAAATTAAACGTTGATTTCAGTGCTTTTTATGGGGCAGCCTTAGCTTATCTGCATGATGCTAATCCCTATCAAGACTTATCCTCCGCGTTCTTAGTTCATCCTACTACTTTAGCGGTTAATTTAAATCCACCTTTTTTTCTCTTACTCTTTAGCCCCTTAACCTACCTGAGTTATACAACGGCTTCCCTCATTTGGGGGATCAGTGAACCTCCCTCGATTTACAGGACACCTTGTTTAATGGGTATAATCCAAGTAACGAGGAGTTATGATATAGTGCCACTACTTGTCTAGACAATTAATTTAATAATTTCTTTCCTACCCAATCAACCCGTTATGCTACCAGTTTAACTAACTGCTCCTCCCTATAATTATAAACATCCATAGGTTTTCGGTATTT
>CANJQE010000078.1 GCA_947476305.1 Legionellaceae bacterium | reverse complement strand
TCAAATGTGGCTCGTTTCACACCAGTAAGACGGCGAAATTTTTCTTCGTCTAATCCCTGAATTTGCTCGTACTTCATTGTCGCTCCTTGTAATGGAGCCTTTTTACCAAAAAATCAGCTAAACCGCTAGTTTCGAAAGAAGTCTACTGTCAAAAAATAAAAATGATTAGGAAAAATTCCCAGCGTTCATTATTCAATTGTGCGTAAACCATCAATTATCTTCAGTTAACAACTATCAGGAACAAGATCAAAATAAAATATTCTATCTTCCAGGTATCTCTAAGTGCGAATCTGTCCATCCCCTTGCACCACCCATTTATAACTAGTTAATGCATCCAAAGCCATGGGACCTCGAGCATGTAATTTTTGGGTGCTGATTCCGATTTCCGCGCCCATTCCAAACTGTCCGCCGTCAGTAAATGCTGTTGAGGCATTTATATAAATGACTGCGGCATCAATATGGTCTGAAAAATACTTAATTGCGGAAGGATCTTCTGCAAGAATCGCTTCACTATGACCTGAAGTATATTGACTAATGTGATTCACAGCCTCTTCTACTGAAGCCACCGTTTTAATGGACATTTTGTAATCCAGGTATTCTTGCCCATAATGACATGGAGCTGCTTGATGCAGTAAGTGCTCTGGGTAGGTTTTCTCCAGCGCTTTAAAACTTAAATCATCAGCAAAAAGCATGACGGACTGAGCTGCGAGTAGTTCTACCAAAGAAGGTAAATCCTTTAAGCGTTCTTTATGAATGACTAAGGTATCGAGCGCATTACAAACACTGACTCGTCTGGTTTTTGCGTTATTGATAATTAGGCTGCCTTTTTCCAAAGTGCCGCTCGCATCAAAATAGGTATGAACAATGCCGGAACCTGTTTCTATGATTGGTATTCTTGCATGTTCACGTACGTAATTAATTAATGTCTGTCCGCCTCGGGGAATACATACATCGATATAATCGATTGCTTCCAAAACGATGTCCATAGCTTCTCTTTCTGGTGGAAGCGAATAGAGGGAATAGGGATTAATATGATGTTGATTGAGTACTTTGCTAATGATAGATACTAAAAACAGATTGCTGTGATAAGCTTCTTTTCCACCTTTTAAAACACAAGCATTTCCCGATTTAAAACACAAACAAAACACATCCATAGTGACATTAGGTCTCGATTCATAAATAACCGCAACGACGCCAAGGGGAACCGAAATTTTTTTAATTTTTAGGCCATTAGGCAGATATTTTTCTTCAATTATTCTTTTGGGTGGATGATTTAAGGAAGCAACCAAGCGAATATCACTAATTATTGATTGAATGCGCTGCTCTGAAAGAAGAAGTCGATCGTATTTAGGATCTGCTTTGTCCATAGCAGCTAAATCGTTTTTATTTTCTTTGATAAGTTCAGGAATAGCATGACTTAATTGATTAGCGAGTTCATTAAGGATTTGATTGCGTTGGCTTTCAGTTAAAGTACTAATACTATAACTGGCTTCCTTGACTCTTTTAAGATGGTTCATCACTTCTTGCTTCACTTAAGAACCTCCTGGAACAGATGTAAGTGATCATAGTGAATAAAAATAGGTTTGTCTTTCTGTCCTAAATAGTCAACTAATTTATTTGAATCGTATTTGGCGAGGCCAACACCTATTATTTGACCATCAGCGGTCAGTATTTCTACCAGATCACCACGTTTAAATTCTCCTGTATAACGCTCTATGCCAACAGGTAATATACTAATAATGCGTTTGTTTTCTTTTAAAATACTTAATAAACAGGGATTGATTGAAATGGAGCCTGTTTTTTTTTCATTATTATAAGCAATCCATCTTTTGATGTTTGATTTTTTCTTGCTGGGTAAAATGATAGTGCCTATAAGTTCTTGTTCTACGATTCGGTTAATTATTGAAGGATGAATAATACTCGCTATATGGGTGGTAATACCCAAACTGGACATTTTACGTGCTGTTCCTAACTTACTGATCATTCCACCGCGACCGTGCGTGCTTTTATCAGAAGAGACTTCTGGCCATCCCGTCTCTGGGCTAATTAAGGGAATCAATTGAGAATCAGGAAGATCGGGATGACCAGAATATACCCCTTCAACATTACTCAAAATAATCAATTTATCGGCATTAATTTGTGCAGCAATCAGTCCGGCTAATTCATCATTATCCGTGAACATCAGCTCTTCAATTGCAACACTGTCATTTTCATTAATAACGGGGACAATGTTTTTATGCTCTAGCAATTCGCGAAGCAAACGGGCTATATTCAAATAATGCTTTCGTGTTTGAAAATCCTGTTTTGTTAATAGGATTTGAGAAGCTAGTATTTTATGGGCTTTGAACATAGACGCATACAGATGGACTAGCTCGTGTTGACCTAAAGAGGCTAAAACCTGCTTTTCAGCAATAGAACTACCGTAGGTTTTTCCTAAATGTTGCTGTGCTACTTTACGTCCTGAAGCAACAGCCCCAGAACTAACTAAAATGACTTGATGTCCCTTTTTTTGTAAAGCAACAATCTGTGCAACCAAATGCTCCATTACGGGTTCAAAAGGAGTCCCATCGCTTGATAAAATGCTTTGAGTGCCAACTTTAATCACTATTTTCATAATAAGCCTAAGTTTGTTCTGGAGAAGGGGTTATAAGCCGAACAGTTCTTTATTTTACACCTTATCTCCGGGCGCTATCTTAACGTGTCTATAATAAATATGTAAGATGCTTTGCGGTATCTAAATTAATATAAAAACGGGGGATGAATGCGCAAAAAACCTTTGGAAACATGCTGTGCTCATGCTGTTTTTTTTGAAATTCAAGAAGTACTTTTCCGTTTTATGCGGGCATTTGATAATAAGGATTGGGATGATCTTAGCCGCTGTCTTTTTGAAGATATACACTGTGATTACTCCAGTTTTCGAGATGAACGACCCTGTCAAATGTCACAAAAAGAATATATTGCTCAACGCAAACAAGCTCATTCTAATTTAAAGATGCAACATAACCTTTCAAATATCTCTGTTGGACTGCAGAATGACCTTGCTGAAGCTCGGTGTAATTATGCTATCTATCGGTTTCATCCAGAATTTAAAGGTTCTAGAGAACATTATTTTCATTCTTATGGACAGTATTTTTTTGTTCTTAAACAAGATAAGTGTAATTGGAAAATTGCAGCCATTACTCAAGAGCTGTTAATTAATGATGGTAACCCAGAATTGCATCTAGGTGCTCGTCAAAAATAGATATCAACACAAGCCCTAGCTCTTCAATCATTAAATTTTTTTACCGGAAAAGTCAGTGCTAATAGCGCATCACGGGATACAATTTGCTGCTCCCGCATCGTTAATCATCTGATCATAAATCAATATCAAGACGGCACCCTGATGAACTTCTAAAGCAATTTCAGGTACTTTCGTTCTATTAAAACAAGATGTTTTTCCGGGAAATGATAATTGAGAATAATTGAGCTCCCATTTCAAACCCCGTGAAGAAAGTAGTGCTTCAGGTATGCCCATAAGAGAAATTTTTGTCTGAACAGGCAATAATAAATTCACCACCGATCGTTCTTTGATAACAAAGCCTTTAATTGGCGGGGAGTATAAAAGGCAGTTTGTTTCTATAAAGATATTAATATTATTTAATATGTGATCTAAATGTCCGCCATTAATTCCTACAATGATAGCTGGTAATAAATCATTATCTTTTAAATAGCACATCGCTTTTTGATAATCATTACTTTCTTGCTCAGGTAAGTTCAAAAAAGAATGATGCTCCAAGACCTCGGGTCGGACGGAGTCTAAATCACCAACTATTAATGTTGGATGAATACTTCGCTCAAGCAAACTATTTGCGGCACCATCGGCAGCAATGATGGGCAAATTTACCTTTGCAAAAAAAGTCGAATCAGGTAATTCTCCATTAAGACATAAAATAGAGCGGTACTCTGTTAAATTCATTATATCGTTCATAATAGCGTCTTTTAGAATAAGCAAAAATATTTGAACTCGCTAGAAAAACAAAATAGCTAATGTTTTTTCAAGGCCTCTTTGTCTATTATATAAATTAAAACACAGATATTAATAGCATTAAAACTGCCTACAAATTTTTACTTCTTAATGATAGGAAATCGAGTCTGTCTATTTTTTGATTTAAGAGACCGTTATGCCAAGCACAAAACATGAGGAATTTGCATGTTCCTATAAATTCCTAAGAGCGACTACACTAAGATGATGCTAATGATAAAAAGGTGCACTATCATGTTAAGGACATTAAAGTTTCTAAATTATATATGGCTTATTTTAGTATTAGCTATGCCTCTAAGTTATGCACTACCGCCCAGTTTTTGTAAAACAGGGGAGAAGGGTGAATTGGACAATACAGTTATAGAGTTTTTTGCCAATTTAAGTATAAATTCATTGTTTACTTTTAATTTTATTAATTATAGAGAACTTTCGAACAATTCAAACTTGTTAAGCGTAAAAGCTTGGACACAGTATAATGATTATTTGAATAATTTAGGCCTTTTAAAAGAAACCCAAGAGCAGAAGTTAATTGTTGCCTCTTATTTTAAAAGCAATGCGAATGTCTTATCTAAGAATAATAACTCTTGGCAGGTTAATGTTCCGTTTATTTTGAATTCCCAATCAGCATCCAGTAAAAATAGCACTCCTTTAAATGCTACTATGACCATAGTACTGAATAATAAACAAGCCATTAATTGTGGTCTTCAAGTCACTACAATCCAATTTACGCCAGAGATTAAAACTTCTTTTTTTAAAAATCTATTTGGTATTGGCACTATCGATATTCCTTATCAAGAAAATGCACTCTTAGCAATGAAAGACGAAGACATGGATTTAAAACAGCCAATGATGAGTGATACTGCGATCATCACAGCAGCTAATAGTTGGGTACTGAAACAAAATAACCTGAATCCTATTTTGTTAAATGGCCCATTAATTATTATTCAAAAAGGCATTCTAGAAGATAGATATGCGTGGAAAATACAAGTAAATAACACTAGCAATTTACTCGTTACTCGCAGTACAAATAGTCCTTATGGTTTAGATTTTAAAATGTCAAATTAACAAGCAAGTAGTATATAACAGCAATTAGCCTGGATGGCCGTGTAAGCGGAAGATCAAATTTTAAACGCGGAACACATAGATAGATTAGACATAAAGCCCCAAGTTTTAGAATGTGGACAAATTGCTAGAGAAAGATGAGAAAGGACTCTGAACATACCTAAAAAATTACAGGATTTAATGCTAAGGATAAGGAATGTCTAAAAAAACAACAATTCGCCGCTGGTTACCCCTACTTTTATTACTGGGATTATTAGGGCTTTTCTTTGGTTTTCGTCTGGACAAATATTTAAGTTTTACAGCCCTTCGTGACCATCGCACCTTACTTGTCTTGTGGACTCAAACTCATTATATCTTGGCCCCGTTGCTTTTTATGGTCTGCTACACGATTGCAGTGGCAATTTCTATCCCAGGAGCAGTATTTCTTACCTTAGCAGGTGGATTTTTATTCGGTATTTTATGGGGTGTTGTATTAGTAGTCTTCAGTGCCACACTAGGAGCAACATTACTTTTTTTTGCAGTACGCACGGCTTTAGGCGAGTGGTTGGCTAAACGGGCATCAGGTTGGGTCGAACGCATGAGCCAAGGGTTTCAGGAAAATGCCTTTTCCTATTTATTAACGTTACGGCTCACTCCCCTATTTCCTTTCTGGGTAGTAAATATTGTGCCTGCATTACTGAATGTGAGTGCCAAAACATTCATCATGGCAACATTTATCGGTATTATCCCGGGTTCTTTCGTTTATGTCCTGGTTGGCAATGGCTTAAGCCAAGTGTTTGCTACCAAGCAAACACCCAATCTTGGAATTATTTTTGAAGTGCAAGTATTAGGGCCCTTACTCGCCTTAGCTGCTCTTTCATTAATTCCGACACTGTATCAATTTTTTAGCCGAAAACGGAAAGGTCGAAAAAATAAAAATGAAAAAATAAAATATGATTTAGCCATTATTGGCGGCGGTGCTGGGGGCTTAAGTTTGGCCGCAGCCAGCGCCCAATTAGGCCTTAAGGTGGTCCTGATTGAGTCAGGAAAAATGGGGGGTGATTGCTTAAACTATGGTTGCGTGCCCTCTAAATCCTTGTTGGCGGCAGCCAAATCCTTTTATCACTTTAAACAAGCGGCCCAGTTTGGGGTTCAGACCCAAGGACTTACCATTGACTTCCCCAAAGTCATGCAGCATGTCCATCAAGTCATTGCCAATATAGCTAAAAACGACTCGGCTGAACGTTTTGAATCACTGGGTGTTCATGTGATTCAGACCTGGGGACACTTCTTAACGCCCAATACCTTTCAAGTAAATGATAAGATCCTTTGCGCCAAACGCTTTGTGATTGCCACAGGCTCATCACCCTTTATCCCATCCATTCCTGGAATAGACTCCGTGCCCTACCTGACCAATGAAACCATCTTTGACTTAACAGAACAGCCTGAGCACTTAATGGTGATTGGCGGCGGCCCCATTGGTTGTGAGCTTGCCCAAGCGTTTGCCATGTTAGGCTCTGAAGTCACCATTTTAGAAGGCTTGAACATTCTTCCCAAAGACGATGCTGAGTGTGTGGCTGTAGTGCGCAAGCAATTGGAAACGATGGACATTGCCATTTATGAACAAGTCAAAGTTCAACAGATAGAAGCCCATCCTGATGCCGGCATCACCGTATCTCTTAAGCATCAAAACAAACCCTTAACCATTACTGGCAGTCATTTACTCATTGCCACAGGTCGTCATGCGAACATTGGCGGTCTTAATTTAGAAAAAGTAGGAGTTAAATACACATCCAAAGGCATTGAAGTCAATCAGCGCTTACAAACCAGCAATAAAAAAATTTATGCCATTGGTGATGTCGCAGGACCCTATCAATTTACTCACATGGCAAGCTATCAAGCTGGCATTGCCCTTCGCAATATTGTGTTTAAACTGCCTGCTAAGGTGAATTATCTAGCCGTTCCTTGGGTGACTTATACTGAACCAGAACTAGCACAGGTCGGTCTATTGGCTACCGATGCACTAAAATGTCCAGACTTACAAATCACGGAGTGGCCTTTTGTTGACAACGATCGCGCTCAGATGGAACGAACCTCAAATGGAAAAATAAAAATCATCACTGATAAAAAGGCAAGAATCTTAGGAGTAACCATTGTAGGACCTCAAGCAGGCGAGCTCATTTTACCCTGGGTCATGGCTGTACGTGAACAAAAAACCTTACGAAGCTTTACTGATGTCATTGCCCCTTATCCCACTTTAAGTGAAATCAGTAAACGTGTTGCGGGTGAATTTTATAGCCCTAAATTATTTTCAGGCACAACCCGCTGGCTAGTTCGCTGGCTGCAAAAATTAGGATAATCCTATGATTGAACACCATTTAAGACCTTACTACCAAAAACTGGTGAATCCCATCGCTCATTTCTTAGGCAATCGGGTAAGTGCAAATCAAATCACCTGCTTATCAGGTTTATTTGGTACTCTCGTTTTTCCTGCCTTACTCCTTCACCAGATAGCTCTTGCAATCAGCTTACTGTTGTTGTCCGGGTATTGCGATACCCTGGATGGGACACTGGCTCGTTTTAACCACAGCACCTCCGATTGGGGCTCGGCATTAGACATCACCATCGACCGACTAGTTGAATGGGTGGTGGTTTTTGCGCTCTGGAGTGTGGCACCAAATGAGCGAGGGTTTTGGTGCTTGTTGATGTTAGGCAGCATGTTACTATGCATTACCAGTTTTCTCGTGGTCGGTATTTTTAGTGCGAATCAGTCGCAAAAGGGTTTTCACTACAGCCCAGGACTCATGGAACGTGCTGAAGCATTTTTCTTTTTTATCCTAATGATGCTTTGGCCTGCAGCCTTTGGATTTTTAGCTTTGTTATTCATCGTGTTAGTAACCTTAACTGCTATCATTCGTCTTATCCAATTTCGCAATCAGCAGCAGGTAGCGTTATCTGATAATACTAAAGATCTCGCAGCCAACTCATTAGAGCACGAGTGATAGCCTGAATTCATTAAGCCAATTAAAAAGTTTTTAAATTATTGTCTTAAATTATTAACTGGCAAGATCTAAGGCCCTTCCAATCAGGCATCGGTTTGTAAGTCTTTAGCCTCACGCTTTTCCATCTTCCTAGACTCGCAGTATCTGTTGTCAATAAGTACCTCTAGTACTATCATTAAAAATATTTATCATAAGTAGTACTAACCAAAGAAGCTCGCATGAATAAACTGCTGATTCCTAACATTGCTGTGATCACAACCGCCCTAGGAGCTACATTGATTGCGGTATATACCAATACTAATTGGTTTTCGCTGGAACAGAACATCGTCAAACGCGAGCGATGCTATGGTATTGCCCGCATTGGAAAAAATGATTGTGGCACTTCGAAACATTCTTGCGCCGCGCAAGCGACCACCAATGGGGAACCAGAAGAGTTTATCATGATTCCCAAAGGCTTATGTCAACGGATAGTAGGGGCAAAGCTTGATTAACTACAAGCAATTACCAAGCCGTGTTAAAGAAAAAATGTTGGCTCAACAATATAAAAGTGAGCAACTCGTTGTAGGAGTACAGATAGCCGTAGTAACTCTATTCTTTATTATTAATTTTTTTACTCCAGCAACCTACTCTCCAGATGCACCAGTACGTTCATCCTCATTAGGCCTGTCCTTGTTTACCATTCTAATCTTGATGCGCTTATGGTTCGTATATACTAAGCAATTAACTCCTTTATTTCTGGGATTTTCAGTAATTACCGAAATGGCTTTATTATTATTCATAATATGGACCTACTATTTGCAATATGAAACCACCGCGACTATCAATCTTAAAAACAGTCATATTAATTTTGTATTTGTCTTAATTGCACTACGCGCACTACGCTTTGAACCTAAATGGGTACTGCTTTCTGGCTTTACTGCGGTTATTGGCTGGACCGTCATTGTATGGCAGAGTATAGCTAATTCAGGCATGAGTGTAATTACCTGGGATTATATAACCTATGCTTCTACCCGCAGTGTCTACTTAGGAGCAGAATTTGATATTATTTTATCCATCTTATTAGTAACATTGATAATTGCACTAGTACTTAAGCGTGCTCAAGAAACACTGTACCAAGCCATTGAGCAAACTGCAGCAGCAAATGATCTTGCTCGTTTTTTTGATACAGAAGTTGCAGCAAAAATCAAACACTCGGAATATGTGCTCGAAGCAGGTTATGGTGAAACACGTCATGCGGCGATTATATTTACCGATATGCGTGGTTTTACTAAAGCATCAAACCTATTAGCACCGAATAAACTCATCGAATTATTAGGAAACTATCAACGTTTAATAGTGCCTATTATTCAACAAAATAATGGAACCATCGATAAATTTATGGGTGATGGCATTATGGCAAGTTTTGGCGCCGTAATCCCTTCTGATACTTATGCTGCTGATGCATTAAGAGCTGTTGATACGATCATAGATGCTGTCAATTTATGGAATAAAGATACAGGCATGAATGGAGAAATTGCCATAGATATAGGCATTGGAGTTGCTGCTGGGGAGGTAGTATTTGGCGTCATTGGTAATGCAGATCGATTGGAATATACCGTAATTGGCGAAACCGTTAATTTAGCCGCCAAACTTGAAAAACATAATAAAGTAGAACATTCATGCGCCTTAGCTACTGAAAGTACTCTAGCAAAAGCCATAAAACAAAATTATCTAAGCCCTAGACCCAAAAAAGAAAACTTATTGAGACACGTTGCCGGAGTTAAAAATCCTTTGGATTTGGTGGTATTAGCATAATAATTGCGTTCTAAGCATAAACTCTAACACCCCTACCAGATTAAAGCTTGGATTTATCTTAAACAAGTATGCATTTGCCTGAACTAAGGTCGTTCCTGTTTTTACATAATTAAAAAAATCATACAGTTCTTGTGATATCCAATGAGTCCATACACGGTTATGTTGGCGAGTAATCACAACATAACTTGGAGTCAACTCTAACTCTACTTGTTCGTATTGCTCTGGATACGCGACAAAATCAAAGATAGTTTTTAAAGTATATGCCGATGAATATAAAAACACTGAAGGATTAAATAATAGCTCTAGCTCATCTAAATTTTGAGGCTCATATTTTTCTAATGCAGCAGGCTCCAAAGCATGATAATCCTCAGCACAATAACTTAAATGCTGCAGCCATTCTATTGTTGCGATATCTTTCAAATAAACAAGATGCTTCAATGATTGAATAGTGTGTAGGAAAATAGGGAATTTCTCACCCCAATCATCCAAGCATGGAGTTGTAGGAAAATGCTTCTCATCCTGAAGAAAAGCAAAGGCGACACTATCGGCACATTCTTTTCCGACTAATTGCCAAATAGCTGGAAAAGTATTCTCTAAAGCTCGATACAAACTCTGGTTCACCGTATTACGATAAATACTTAATCTAAATTCAGCCCTTATCTGACTAGGGCGAATATGGTTTATAATAGCCTTGGCATTGTTCTCCAATAAGGCCTCACGAAAATCAGTTTGAATTTGCTTTATTTTTTCCATAATGAAGTGCTTTTTTTGCCTCACTTAATAAAACTTCCAAATCAGGAATTTCCGAATCCCATTCTAATAAAGTAGGGACAGGACCGATATGTTGCATAGCGTATCGATATAATTCCCATACGTCCTGACAAACATAATTATCATGAGTATCAATTAATAAAACATTATCCTCGTCATGTGAGCGGCTAGAATGCCCTGCTAAATGAATTTCTCGAACTGCATCAAATGGAAGAGCTTGAATGTATTCATAAGGGTCCCAATTATGATTGAAGCAAGAAACATAAATATTAGTTATATCTAATAAAATTTGGGCACCAGTACGCTTTACTAGTTCTGCTAAAAACTCTGTCTCGGAGTAAGAAGATGATTGATATTCTAAATAAGAAGAGGGATTTTCTATTAACAAGGTTCGTTGCAAATAATTTTGCGTCTTATCAATATTATCCGCAATAATAATTAAACTTTCTTCATTATATGGAATAGGTAATAAATCTGGAAAATAAGTATGGCCCACCGTGCTCCAAGATAAATGCTCTGAAAGCAAGGAGGGATCAAATCGTGTCATGAGTGTTTTAACCCTATTTAAATGCTCACTACTAACTCCCTGGGCAGAACCTAAAGACAAGCCAACACCATGAAAGCTTAAAGGGTAATTTTGTCGAATAGACAATAACAAATCTAATAAAGGCCCCCCCTTTAACATAAAATTTTCAGTGTGAACCTCTAACCAATCAATATCAGGTTTATCCTCTAATATTTTATAATAATGGGGCGCTCTTAAGCCAATACCAATCATATCACCACTAATTTTTTGCATAGGGTTTCTTCATTAGCTCTCCGAGACTTGTTTAAATCATCGATATATAAGAAAATTATCATACTCAATGATAGTGCTGTACGACTAATTATCGTAGCAATTAAGTAAGTATCCAGTAGCACTCTTGTTTTCAAGTAAATGTACCTAATTGGATTTTATTAAACATAGGCGTTAAAAATATGAAAATTAGTAACAAAGTACTGTTTATTATGAGCTATGTTGTCTCTTCGACAGTTATAGCATCTTCTAGTAATCCGAGTTTATATGAGAAATTATATAGATTAGCAGAAAAAATTTATTATATTGAGTACTCATTAAATCCTGAACAACAAAAAATTACTGAAGAATTAGCCAATCAAATGGACGCAGTAATCAGTTATCCAAATGATGTTAGTTGTGGAAATAAATTAAACGTATTTCAAGAATCTTATAAATGGTCCTATAGTTCAGATGGTTTAAATTCCACATCTTCTGAAGCAGAACAATTCGCCACTCAAATAACTAATAAATTATGCCCTGCTGCTTATTTTAAAGTTTTTCAGCTGTCCTATAATTTTGCCTATCCTAGTAGTGGGCTGAATAAAACCCGGAATGAAGCAAAGAACTTTGCAACGGTAATTAGTGATTATGAAGCTGCAAAATTTTATACAAAAAATTCCCTGCAATGTTTTATTGACAATTATAATTTTGCTTACTCTAGTGGAGGCATGAATAAAACCAGATCAGAAGCAGAGAAATTTGCCACGCAACAATGCTTAGCATAATATTTTTTTGTTAGCCTTATATTGTATACTGTGCCAATCGAACTGTTTTAAGTTCGATTGCAGAGCGTTAACCCTAAATATGAGCCACCAAATAATTCCCTTTTCTGATGCAAAGAAAATGCACTCAACTCCTGCCTATAAAATTTAATATAATTCACCTTTTAATAGTATGAAATAAAAGATATTCTTCTTAATTAAATTGATCACTTAGCTAAAAATGATTAGTAGGTAATCACAAATACATATCTCAAACTATAGGTAGCTATGAAAATTTTCTTTTTGCATTTTGGTTGCTTATGCGTTGTTGCTCTTGGGTTCATCTGCTAATAGCCTACCAGCGCCTAAATCCTCATGGAGTAATATAGTTAGCGTTGGCGGTGGTATTGTTGGACCAATACGTTTGGGGACTTCTCAAACCTTCTATAATAAATCCAGAAACAGATGAATTTTTTGATTACTCACATTATCAAAACACACAAACAAAGGTTTTTTTGAAATTTTTTTGCTGCAAATAACCTAGAAGGTAATAATTTAATTCCATTAATCGATCCAATTAGCGTTACAGAACGCTCTTATATTCTAACTGGTACTACAACGGGAGGTAATCCTAACTATATGTTATACCCAATGATTATTGCGCTAAATCGTAATTTAAACTAATTTAACCCGCTATAAGCAGGATAAATATTGTCCTGCTTATAGATTCTAACCAAATTTTTTTCTACAGAACAACTTAATAAAAAGATAATAATCAAAGTGTATAATTAGAGATATATGTCACTTTGAGTAATCCTTTATGTATGCAAAAAGTGAAAAAGCAGCGTGTCGCCTGTTTTTGAGAAACCTGCCGGGACATCCAAGTCCCCGGCAGGGACAAAAACAGGCGACAAGTATGCCTCCGGCGGCCCTGGCCGTCCTGGTCCCCCTTGATTTTGATCCC
>CANJQE010000077.1 GCA_947476305.1 Legionellaceae bacterium | reverse complement strand
TGAATAGTATAGAAATCTCTGTTTTATTTAACCTCCCTTCTTTATACGTCGCAATTACGCGATCCCTCAAGTCCAAACTATATGCTTTCATAAATAAAACGTTAAAAAGCAATTATCATACAGGTAAATATACCGGTTTAGCTATATCATAGTCACTTTTCTTGTAAAAAGGATAATACGATTTGGCCAAGGCTAACCACGACGGCATCATTTGATGACTGAATACAGTAATTATTTTTAATTCTAATTCTTTAAGCATTTCAGCTTTAACGTCCACCTTTTCAGGTGGGACATTAGCATTCAATGCCACGATCAATTTAGCCAGCAGTTGGAATTGATGGGTTAAAAGATGAGGGGAATTCCACGACTTAAATTCTGTCGACTCTGATTTAGTTGATGAAGCGGGCATGATGTTACCTTTAAAAAGTTGTAATAAACAGCAGGGGATGACCATATTCTGCATATATAATATTATAAAACACCAGTGAGGTCAAAAAAGGTCTTTTGTGGTGTAGATTTACACCAGTCATGGAGGTTCATCGTTTCCTCATCTCACGGTGGCTACATGAATACGCAAGTTTCCATCTAACCACCATTAATATTAAATCTTTTGGAAAATGACAACCTTTAAAACTGAGCATTGAATGGCTTTCCTGCGTTTTTTTTTGACGCCACTCTAATTTATTGATTAAGCAATTCAACCATGGAGTTGGAACGAAGTCACTTTTATTATTTCGGAGTAAATGATGTGATTTCCTCTTCAGTCTCGTCAAGAAGTTTCTCTGAAGTGGTTTTCATGCCTAAAACTTGTTCAATCTGCAGGATTAATTTGGCAAGAAAAGTAAAAATCCAACTATCATTAAAGGAGTGCGCTGATAAAACATCACTTCTCTGCTCAGTACTCATGGATTCAGGATAATCAGAGGTGGACTCCTGAGTTTTGTCATTTTTCCATGCATTGGTCTTATCTAAAAAATGCGTTAAAACGTCACCACACTCGTCTTCAGATAAAGTATTTATATGTTGTTTAAGATGAGCAATTTTTTGCTCAAGATTGTAGTTAGTCGAGATGAATTTTTTTACGCCTTGTTCAGCATGAGAAGTCGCATGTATCTTGTTAACAACGGGCTTAAATAAAAACTCCATCACTTTTTGTCTGCGCTCAATGTTGCTCACATCATCATTATTTAAAAAAAAGGAACCATCGGAATTTCTGTCTCGTAGAACACGACTTGAGTGATCCAATTTATCGAGCTCACGTAAAAAATTCTCGCAAAGTTTATCTAAACACTCTTTTTTAGTACTAGGCATAATAGTTTTTCCTTTTTAAGCTCTATAGTATTAGTGTAGCAAAGTAAACTTGGCAAAATATTATGTTTAAATTAACGTCAGTTCTGGATAAGGGTTTTTTAAAAGTTAGGTTGGGTCGTTGCCCCATAGCCGTCAAGCTAATGAGTTTTAGTCTTGTGGTGAAATCTTAATCGCATCAACAGTCAGCCCCCTCGCCCGCGCAAGAAATTAGAATAAAATCGGTACTTATTCGCGGGAGAGGGTTGGGGAGAGGGGGTGGTACTGTTTAAATTTTAACATTAAGCTATAAATTAAAAGTTCTTACCTTGACGGCTATGAGTCAACGACCCAACCTACCCTTATCCCATCGGAACCATGAGTACATAAATTTAAATGTAGCAACTGTCCTAAATTTAATTCAAGACAGTTGCTACATTAAATTCTTATCCATAACTGACGTTAAATTAACGTGATAGTAGGGACTATAAAACGTTAAAGACTGCCTACAAAAAAAACTAAATTCTTCAAATAACTTAAGCGTATCTTCTGGATTTTCATACCAAGGATAATGACCTGCTCCTTTAATCGCTCTGATCAAGATATTCTTCCTAGCATAAGCTTGATTAGTCTTAAACAATTCAATAGGTGTTATTTTATCTTCACTACCCGTCATCATTAAAGTGGGAATCGTTTGCGGAACCCATCTTGCTTTATATTCTTCTCCGTCAAAATGGGTGGACGACCAAAAATTAGCGCTATGATTAACGGCTAAACTCCGAAACAAGTCTTGGCCTTTTTGAATTGATTCCTTAGTAGAAAAACTATATTTAGCACCCGCGATTAACAAGGCTCGCAGCGTTTCATTAGTTGGATGTTCACTGTATTGTTCCGCAGCGAGTTTAATAGCCTCATCTACCTGTTCTTCACAATATTTTTCAAAGCCTTCTCGCCAAGAAGCGTCTGGTGAGGACCCAATCAATACCAAACCATGCAAGTGCTTTTCTAAATCCGGAATAGTTTGTACATACATCCCCGGTGTTGAATGAGCAACTAATACTACTTTTTCAAATACATTAATGGCCTGCATTAAAGCAGACTGCCAATCAGCCAGTGACTTATCTTTTAAGAGATTAGAACCATCACCAGGTAAATCAAAATGCCAAAGAACACCAGGAACTTTATGTTTAAGTAATTGCGTTAGGCCTGCTAGTGCTTCAGATCCTAAACCTGGCCCGCCCGGAAGAAATAACCAATTGATTTCACTATGTGCGTGAGTGCTTTTATACTCAAGTCGTCCACCATCTAAAGTCCATAAATATTTTTTCATTAATACTCCTCAATTCATCATGATCTAAGCATGAAAATAGTGATAAATCCGTTCGGCCAGACTGGCATTAATCCCTGGAACTTTACTTAGCTCCTCCAATGAGGCCTTAGCTAAATCGCGTAATCCTCCAAAACGTTGTAACAAGGCCTGTCTACGTTTAGCACCCACGCCCTCAATCTCTTCTAAGATAGAATGAGTACGCATTTTTTGTCTCTTTTTGCGATGAGCAGTGATAGCAAAACGATGTGCTTCGTCACGGATATGTTGGAGTAAATGAGAGGCTTTTGAATCTTCTGGCAAAGTAAACTCATAGGCTTCATTGGCTAAAATAAAGCGCTCCCATCCTGCTTTACGCGAAGGGCCTTTAGCAATTCCCAATAAAAGAACGCCAGATACATTTAACTCATTCAACACCGTTTGCGCTACATTTACGTGCCCTTTGCCCCCATCAATAATGAGTATATCGGGCAAGGATTGAGCCTCTATTAATAAGCGTTTAAAACGTCGAGTTAATACCTGTTTCATCGCGGCATAATCATCGCCGGGAGTAATTCCAGCTATATTAAAACGGCGATACTCGCTAGGACGTGGTCCTTCATCATCAAAAACGACGCAGGAGGCAATCGTTGCTTCACCCTGAGTATGACTTATATCAAAACATTCCATACGTTCAATTTTTTTAGAAAGAGACAAAACTTCTTCTAAGGCCTGATAACGTGACCGAATGGTTGAATGTTGGGTCACATATTCAGCGATAGAAATGCGTAAATTATTCTCAGCAAAATCTAACCAACGTGATTTTATACCGCGAGGATTTATTTGAATTTTACATAACTTCCCGCGCTGCTGTGATAAAGCCTGCTCTAAGGTTTGCTTGTCTGCTACAGCATGATTAGTAATGATTAATTCTGGGATACGCTCAAGATTATCTAAATAATAAAAGCTTATAAATGCAGAAAATGTTTCTTGCCACAACTCATCCATTTCTGATTCATCATCAAAACTATGGCTAGGAATAGCAGGAAAATAACAAGTACTGGATAGAACTTGTCCTTCACGAATGGTCGCGCATTGGATACAGGCAAAACCAGGACGTGCCTCAATAGCAATCACATCTGCATCACCTCTTAATTGCACCACACTCTGCTGTTCTTGGATCAAACGTAGATTTTTAATTTGGTCTCGCACTATCGCCGCTTCTTCAAAATTTAATTGGGCAACAGCTTTATCCATACGTTGACTTAATTCATCTAGGATAAGCTGGCACTTTCCTTGTAAAAACCGCATCGCATCTTCTACAGACTGTTTGTAAACTTCAGGAGAAATATAAGCCACACAAGGCGCTGTGCATCGTTTTATTTGATACTGCAAACAAGGACGAGAACGAGCATTGAAATAGTTATCGCGACAATTCCGTAATTTGAATACCTTTTGAATGGTGGTAATGGTTTCTTTGACTGCACCCATGCTAGGATAAGGACCAAAAAAGTTACCATTCACTGGTTTTTTCTTAGATCGATAACTTTCAATACGTGGAAATTGGGAATGATTGGAAAGATGAATATAAGGATAAGACTTATCATCACGTAATAAAATATTATACTTAGGTCTTAAGGTTTTAATCAGATTACTTTCTAAAAGTAAGGCTTCTGTTTCGCTACGCGTTACTGAAATTTGAATTGAGTTAATCTGACCTACTAAAGAGCGTGTTTTAAGCCCAGTATTTTGCTTAGTAAAATAACTAGAAACTCTCTTTTTAAGATTGGCTGCTTTTCCTACATAAAGAACTTCCCCAGCCTCATCGAGCATACGATAAATGCCTGGTTCACTAGGAAGCTTTGTCAAAAATAAATTTAGTTCAGCCGAAGGCTGCGATTTATTCATGTACTTAATAGCTACTCGTCTTGGGTTAGATCTGAAGGGCTATCAATGATCCGATGTTTCATTGCCAGATAAGTTAATTCTACATCATTTTTTATACCTAGTTTTTCAAACATGCGGTATCTATAACCATTAATGGTTTTACTACTTAAAAATAAGCGTTCAGCAATGTCCTGCACATTCATACCGCTCGTGATCATTAACATTACCTGCATCTCACGTTCAGATAACATATCAAATGGAGAATCTTTCGCTTCTTGTAAACTGTTTATCGCCATTTTTTGTGCAATTTCAGCACTTAAATATTTTTCGCCTCTAGAGACTTTACGAATAGCAGCAGCCATTTCTTCAGCGCCTGATTCTTTGGTAAGATAACCCATAGCTCCTAACTGTAAGACACGAGTAGGTAGTGGGTCAGAGGTCATTGCAGTTACAGCAATTACTTTCACGTTGGGGTTCGATTTTTTTAAACGACGAGTTACTTCCCAGCCATCAATTCCAGGCATTTTCATGTCTAAAAGTACGACGTCAGGAGAATGCTTTTTTACTAATATTAAGGCCTGCTCCCCACTTTCGGCATCTGCAACCACTTCCACATCTGCCATATCTTCAAGCAATCGTCGAATACCCATTCTAACCAATGCATGGTCATCAACAATTAATACTTTAATCAAATGATGCTCCTTGACCTGTTGTAGTCAATAGACTGCTTTCGAAACTCGCTATGTTGCGCGACGTATGAGAAGAAGTACAAAACTGTCTGACAGCTAGTACCTGAGGATCGCACAACGTACCGATGAAGCAATTTGTCCTCACAGTAGCGTTTTGAAAGACTTCTAATGAACAAACTGGATAAATGGATGTTAACAAGACTCTCTGGTCATTACAAGACAGTTTCATCAATGAACCTCTTACTCAACATGCGCGTATATGAACATTGGGGTTACCTGGCTCAACCAGGAAAAAAGGAGGTAATTCACCTAATTCGCGTGTACGCTCTAATAAACCACCAATATCAGATAAAACAAAATCATATAAGGCTTGATAATTATCTATGACAAAATATATGGGCTGTAATCTATCAATACGATAAGGAGTACGGAATGCAGCAATAGGCTCAAATAATATGCGTACAGGAATATCACTTTCTACGCTATACACCGTTTCACTAATGGACGATAAAATCCCACCACCATAGGCTCTTAGTCCCTTGCTTGTATTGATTAAGCCAAACTCTACAGTAAACCAAAACATGCGTTGTAATAAAGGCCAGTCTGATTCAGGAAAGCTTAATACTTTACAGGCATAATCATAAATAAAATCAGCATAGATAGAATCGGTTAACATCGGACAATGTCCAAAGAGCTCATGAAAAATATCAGGCTCTTTCACATAATCCAATTCATCCATAGTACGGATAAATGTTGCAGCAGGAAAATATCTTTGTGCTAAAAGCTCAAAAAACTCTCTGGCTGAAATTAAAGCAGCTACTGGAGCAACCTGCCAACCTGTTTTTTCTTTTAAGCGCGCACTCACCTCTGGAAGTTGTGGAATAGCATCGGCGGTAATCTTTAAAGTATCTAAGCCTAATAAAAATTCATCGCAGGCCCTTCCCTGCAATAATTTTTTTTGCCGTTCAAATAAAATAGTCCAAACTCTATTTTCTTCTGCAGTGTAGTTAACAGCCCCTTGTTCATCAGGTATATGTGCCTCGTAATTGCTATGAAATTCCATCTTGTCTCCTTTTCTGGGACAAAGTACCCAGAATACTAAAAAACTCTCAATCAAACAGAGTTTATTTAATCAAACCCTAATTAGTGCTAAGTACCGAACAGCGTGCTCAATGTCAATAATTTCTTTATTTAATTGCCTAATTACTATAATTATTACTGATTTTTCAAAATCTGCTATAAAATTGAATTACCAGCTTTTGATTGGAATTAAAAATGACAATAGCCATTTTAGCTACAGGCGATGAAATTATTCATGGCGATACCTTAAATACAAACAGCCATGCCTTCGCTCATACCTTAAGTTCTGAAGGCCTACCTTTAGGCTTTCAATTATCCTGTAGTGATAAAGAGCAAGATATCATCGACGGCCTCAGTTTTTTAACAAAAACACAAGACATTATTATCATTATAGGTGGATTAGGGCCTACTACCGACGATTTAACGCGCTTTGCTTTAGCACGTTTTACTGGTGAGCCTTTAATACAAAATCAAGAAGCATTAACCCACATTCAAAATCGTTTACAGGCAGCGCAAGTTACCTTGAATGCTGGTAATTTACAGCAAGCTCTCTTTCCCAAAGACGCGATCTTACTACCTAATCCCAATGGTAGTGCGGTAGGATGTTATTATCTCTGGAATAATAAAAAATTGTTTTTATTACCCGGCCCTCCGCGTGAATGTTTACCGATGTTTCATCATCATGTGCTACCTATCCTACAACAAACACAACGCAGTAATAAACAGATTTTAAAATGGCGTATTTTTGGCTTAGCTGAAAGTGAAATTGCTCAAACTTTAGAAGAGGCCTTAAATCCTTTTGATTGCCAAACGGGCTATCGTTTGGATGTGCCTTATGTAGAATTTAAAGTACGTTGTAAACCAGACTTAGTGGACGAGATAAAAAAAGTGGTGGAACCACTATTAGCCCCTCACCTTATTGCCTCTATTGAGGAAAAAGCGTCCGATAAATTAAGAAATTTGATTCTAACTATTAATGAACCAATTACTATTATTGATGAAGTAACTGGTGGATTATTAGAATCTTTATTGGTTAAGCCCGGCGTGCATCACTTAATAAAATTTAATAATCTTCAACCAACTCAATTATTCTTTCATGTGCGTGGATTAAATGACTATTGGTCGCAGCAAGGAACTACAGGGACTACACAATTAACCATCCATTACAGCAATCACAACCAACAAGGAGGTGAAACACATGTAATACCCTATCGCAGCCCCTTAGTAGTCCACCATGCGGCTGAATGGTTAAGTTTCAGACTCTTTCATCTCATCAATCAATTGCATTAAGGCATAACAGAGTTGCTGTGTTCCTTGACTACTAATGGCGGAAATGGAGAATACTGGTCCTTTCCATTTCAGTCCTTTTATTATGGATTGGATACGTTGTTCCCGTTCTTCTGCATCAGGAATCATATCGATTTTATTCAATACTAAGCAACGTGGCTTAGTGACTAAATCAGGACTGTATTCAGCTAACTCATTAATAATTGATTTAGCATTTGCAACAGGATCACTTTCATCTAAAGGAGCAATATCAATTACATGCAATAATATACAAGTACGAGAAAGATGTTTTAAAAAGCGATGTCCAAGTCCTGCACCCAGGGCTGCACCTTCAATAAGACCTGGAATATCCGCCATAACAAAGCTTTTATCCATTGATACACTGACTACCCCCAAACCAGGGTGTAAGGTAGTAAAAGGATAATCGGCTACTTTTGCTTTGGAAGCAGATACAGAGCGAATCAAAGTAGATTTCCCTGCATTAGGTAAACCCAATAAGCCAACATCGGCTAAAACTCGTAATTCTAAACGTAAGTGCCTTGACTCCCCTAGACTTCCTTCACTAGTTTGACGCGGAGAACGATTAACACTACTTTTATAACGGGTATTACCTAAACCATGAAAACCGCCTTGAGCAATCAGTACGGGAACACCAGGTTTAGCTATATCGCCTAATAACTCTCCGGTATCTACATCGTAGACCATAGTTCCCACAGGAACTTTAAGAATTAAATCCTCGCCTTTTTTACCAGAACAGTTTGCACCCATACCTTGTTGGCCATTTTCTGCTTTATAATGACGCATGTAGCGAAAATCAACTAAGGTATTCAGATTAGAGCTGGCTTCAAAATAAACACAGCCACCATCTCCACCATCTCCACCATCAGGGCCACCACGAGGAATAAACTTTTCCCGCCTAAAACTTAAGCAACCATTACCGCCTTTTCCGGCGTCTATTTTAATCATTGCTTCATCGACGAATTTCATGACTATAAACCTAAAAAAAAAACCCCGTTGCCGGGGTTAGAAATACAAAAAAAAAATAAATAACTATTCATGAAGGTCTTGTTTATTAACAAGATAGCAAAACTTAATTCGCTGCTTCTTCTAGTGGTAGTTGCTCTGCAACAATAGTTACGTATTTGCGATTTTTTTCACCTTTAACGGTAAATAGGACTAAACCATCAACCAAAGCAAATAAAGTATGATCGCGACCACAACCAACTCCTGCTCCAGGATGGAAACGTGTACCACGTTGTCTTACAATAATTTCACCAGCAGTTACAAATTGACCACCAAATCGTTTTACACCAAGATACTTTGGATTCGAGTCGCGGCCGTTACGGGTACTACCACCTGCTTTCTTATGAGCCATTACTATCCCCTCTTACTTACTTATCGCAGTAATTTTAACTTGCGAATAATATTGTCTATGCCCCATTTGCTTCATATGGTGCTTACGACGACGAAACTTAATAATTTTCACTTTCTTATGACGTCCGTGATCAAGAACTTCTGCTTTTACTACTGCTTTAGCAATAAAAGGTGTTCCACAAATAACGTTATCACCATCGGCTAACATTAATACTTCTGTAAACTCAATTACGTTACCAGCATCATCTGGCAGCAATTCAATCTTGAGCACATCACCTTCTTTTACGGTATATTGCTTACCGCCAGTTTTAATTACCGCATACATAATTTCTTTCTCCAACTCGCCTGATTGGCTATTACAATTACAACAAAGTGCCATATTCTATGAAATTATGGCTATGACTTCAAGTTCATTTTAAAATATTGTATACTTCAGCACCCTTTCCTTATTTGAATACTTTAATTTTTATTCATATTAGGTGTTTAATCTGGTCGCGGATTACGCAGGGACTTACTAAATTTTTGGAGTTTATAATGTCAACAATTCTTTTAGAAGCAGAAACAAGAACGGATATGGGGAAGGGTGCGAGCCGCCGCCTACGTCGTCTTGATAAAAAAGTACCCGCAGTAATTTATGGCGGAGAGAAAAAACCAATGTCTATTCACTTTCCTCACCATAAAGTAGTTAAAGCATTAGAAAGTGAACGCATTTATTCAAGTGTTTTTGATATTACTGTTGATGGTAAAGTAGAACACGTTATTTTAAAAGCATTACAACGTCATCCTTACAAAGCACTCATCATGCATATGGATCTTCAACGCGTCTCTAAAAAAGACATCCTAGTGAAATTTATTCCTCTTCACTTCACTAAGGAGTCTCAATCTGTAGGCGTTAAAGCAGGCGGCATGATTAACCACACTATGACTCAAGTAGAAGTTCGTTGCCAAGCTAAAGACTTACCTGAGTTTATTGAAGTAGATATGTCTAATGTTGGTTTAGATGATATAGTTCACCTTTCTGATTTAAAATTACCTAAAGACGTTCATTTAACAATTGATGTTGCTGATGGTAGTCATGATGCGCCTGTAGTGAGTATTCATGCTCCTAAAGGTAATGCAAGTGATGAAGAAGAAGATACGACTGTTGCAGCATCTGCGGTTCCAACTAACAATGATGAAAAAAAGGGTAGCGAAGAATAATTCTTTTCCTCGATTGTGCTCTATAGTATCTGTACACCGGCTGTAACCTAGTTAGACTAGGTTACAGTACTTATTCTCCGAAGGTCCTAACTCAAAATCTATAGAATGATATGGCAATTAAACTTATTATTGGTTTACGTAATCCAGGTTCAGCCTATGAACATACACGTCATAATGCTGGTGGATGGCTTGCCAATCTTCTTGCTCAACGACATAATGCTGCCTTTAAAGTAGATAAAAAAATGAGTGCAGAGTTAGCCCAATTAGATATTAATCAATCTACCTGCCGCTTAGTATTACCCTTAACCTTTATGAATCATAGTGGACAGCCCACACGCTTGCTCAGTCAATTTTATCAGATTCTACCTAATGAGATTTTAGTAGTTCATGATGAGTTGGATTTGCCCCCGGGACGAATTAAGCTAAAAACAGGCGGAGGCCATGGTGGACATAATGGCTTAAAAGATATTATTGCTCAATTAGGCAGCCCTGATTTTCACCGCTTACGCATCGGTATCGGCCACCCAGGCCATAAAGATTTAGTCCATCATTACGTATTGAATAAACCATCATTACATGACCGGCAACAAATTTATGATGCCATTGATAGAGGCATCGCAGTAGCACCGTTTATCTTAGCTGGCGATCTCGCCAGAGCAATGAATCAATTAAACGCTTAAATAAACCTCAATAGGGTTTAATAATTAAGAGGTATTTTATTATGGGATTTAAATGTGGGATCGTCGGCTTACCCAATGTAGGCAAATCTACTTTATTTAATGCATTAACTAAAGCCGGGATAGAAGCAGCTAATTATCCCTTTTGTACTATTGAGCCTAATGTGGGCATTGTTACTGTGCCAGATCCACGCCTAGATGCTTTGAGTGAGATAGTAAAACCCCAACAAGTTCTTCCTACTACTATGCAATTTGTTGATATTGCCGGCTTAGTCAAAGGCGCCTCTAGTGGTGAGGGACTTGGTAACCAATTTTTAGCAACTATTCGTGAAACCGATGCTATTGCTCATGTAGTACGTTGTTTTGAAAACACGGATGTAGTACATGTTGAAGGACGAGTTCATCCTTTAAATGATATTGAGATCATTAATACTGAATTGGCTTTAGCGGATATGGATACAGTAGAAAAAGCCATTCTTAAAGCAGGAAAAAATAGCCGTAGTGGTAATAAAGAAGCCGTATTAGAGATGAAGCTTTTAGAGAAAGTAAAAGCCCATTTAGATGAAGGTAATCCCGTACGCACTTTAGGATTAACTGCTGACGAAGCACTAATTATTCGCCATCTTTTTCTGCTTACCGCAAAACCCGTACTCTATATTGCCAATGTGAATGATGAGGGCTATGAAAATAATCCTTTACTAGAGGAAGTTCAAAAACTTGCTACCCAAGAAAAGGCCAGCATTGTGGCCTTGTGTGCTGCCACTGAAGCGGAATTAGTCGAACTGGATGAAGCGGATCGCAAAGAATTTATGGATGATTTAGGTCTAAGTGAACCTGGATTAAATAGAGTGATCCGGGCAGGCTATGAATTATTAGGCTTACAAACCTATTTTACTGCAGGCGTCAAAGAAGTTCGTGCCTGGACCATTACCAAGGGAGCAACAGCACCTCAAGCAGCGGGCGTTATTCATACTGATTTTGAAAAAGGATTTATTCGAGCCGAAGTAATTGCCTATGACGCCTTTATCTCTTGTCGTGGTGAACAAGGCGCTAAAGAAGCCGGTAAATTACGGTTAGAAGGAAAAGACTATATCGTCTGTGATGGTGATGTAATGCATTTTCGTTTTAATGTGTGATTAAACAATAACCGTTTTATTAGCCAATAAACTTTGTTACAAACTCGTAGCACAGATCCGCAGTGTAGGCCATCAGTACCTGCGGATTCGAGAGCCGTATCGACGCAGTATCCATTGCCGTGCTTATCTCCGACTGGGTGATGGCTGCGTATTTTACCTATACTGCTATAATTATACTGTTGGATAAAATAATAACAGATGGACTAAACAGATGCTAAAACATTTTCTTAAGCTTTTTGATAAAGCCGTCGCAACCTACCCTTCCAAAACTGCCATCATCTTTAACAATAATAATGTTACTTATAAAGAACTTCATCACTACTCCGAAAAAATTGCCCAAGAACTAAAAAAGCATCAGCTTCCCTTAGAAACAATTGTTCCTTTGATATTGGAACGTAACATTAATATGCTCATTACCATGCTTGGGGTATTGAAAGCAAACTGCGCTTTTTTGCCGATAAGCCCAGTTTCTCCCTGCTCAAGAATTGAATTTATTCTTAATGAAACGAAGGCAAAAGTTTTTTTTAATGATCAACAGCTAAAATGGAACCTATCCAATAGCACCACTGCATTAAATCCTGGAGAAGTCTTAAAACAAAAAGAAACCGATCTAAGCCCCAGTGATAGCTCCCAGGAGCAAGCATCCAATGGTTTAGCTTATGTAATGTATACCTCAGGAAGTACCGGAAATCCCAAAGGGGTTATGATAGAACATGAATCCATGATGAATTTATTTGAGTCTTTAATTGAAATTCTCGATCTGAATGAGCACGATTTATTTCTAGCATTAACGGATTATACATTTGATGTCTCGCTCATTGAGTTGCTCATGCCCCTAAGCATGGGAGCCACCATAGTACTTACGGAACAAGGGGTGGTTGCCGATGGAAGTAAAATAAAACACTACCTTCAACATTATGACGTCTCTCTCATGCAAGCAACACCCTTAACTTGGGAAATTCTATTAAAAAATAATTGGCAAAATAAGGGCTTAATGAAAATCCTTGTTGGCGGAGAGCAATTTAAATCGAGTCTAGCCAATAAGCTAAATTACGAGCAAGGTAATATTTGGAATGTTTATGGCCCTACTGAAACCAGTATGTGGTCTACTATTTATAATCTTAATCAACCCCTCCAAACAAGCTCTGTACCCCTTGGTTACCCCGTTAAAAAGACTCTTTTAAAGATTATTGACGAAGAGAATGCAGCGTGTCGCCTGTTTTTGAGAAACCTGCCGGGACATCCAAGTCCCCGGCAGGGACAAAAACAGGCGACAAGTATGCCTCCGGCGGCCCTGGCCGTCCTGGTCCCCCTTGATTTTGATCCCCCTTCGGGCCTCAAAATCTACG
>CANJQE010000076.1 GCA_947476305.1 Legionellaceae bacterium | reverse complement strand
TAGATTTTGAGGCCCGAAGGGGGATCAAAATCAAGGGGGACCAGGACGGCCAGGGCCGCCGGAGGCATACTTGTCGCCTGTTTTTGTCCCTGCCGGGGACTTGGATGTCCCGGCAGGTTTCTCAAAAACAGGCGACACGCTGCGTCCTAAAGCAGAGATAAAACGTGCTCTAATTACATTGCCTAATTCAGGAACCACGCCAACTCGGGCAAAGGCTTCTTGAAAAAGACTTAAATCTTTATTACCCCCTGCTATATCAAAATTCACTTCGTCAAAATTTTGTGCATGGATTTTATCTACATAGAGTTTAAATGCGGGATGTCCATAAATTTGATGTAAAGCCGTTTTTACTTGCTCTACATCTAAACCGCTTTTTTCTGCAAAAACATAGAGTTCACTAATGAGTTCAATAGTAGTTGCCAAACTGTAATTAAGACAAATTTTCATAGTATTGGCGGCTCTAATATCGTCACCTAAAGCAATAGAATTAAGCGAAAAAGTGCGTAATAAGGGCAGAATTAGTTCTATTTGTTCTTTAGAACCAGCGCAATAAGTAGTTGCTTCGCCCTGCCTGACTATTCTAGGTATGCCTAAAACTACGGCCGATACAAAATGCGTATTATGTGCGTCATGTAAAGCCTTAAGCTGCACTGATGTATCAGGCAAAATAGTGGAAATACAGATATGACTGGCTTCTTGTTTCATCCGCGGAGCTACTTTCGCAGTCATTTCCAAGACCGCCTGATCATCGAAGAAACAACTCATTACTACATCAGCCTGCTCCACTGCTTGCTCTGCGCTCTCCGCAAGAACAGCTCCTTTATCTACTAAAGACTGAGCTTTTGTTGTAGTACGATTAAATACAGTGATTTCATATCCGGCCAAAAGTAGGCGTTCTGCCATAGCAGAGCCCATTTTCCCTAAACCTAGAAAACTAATATTCATAGCTTCTCCTCTTTGATACTATTAACCCATCAATACCTTACACCAAATAGAACAGATGAGTAATAAAAATTATTGGGTCTATATCTTACTTTGTTCTAATCAAAGTTATTACACAGGATATACCGATAATTTAGAAAAACGTTATCAATCTCACCTGGATGGTAGTGGTCGTTGTAAATATACACGTAGTTTTAAACCTATAAAAATCGCTCAATCTTGGTTGGTTGAAGAAGATAAGTTATTAGCAATGCAATTAGAGCGCGACATTAAAAAAAGATCACGAGAGGGCAAAATAAAGCTAATCCTTAATCCACAACTACTCACTTCTCACCCTAAGGTGACTCCCTACCAATCAGCAATAAGCTAATTCCTCTAGTCAGTATTCATCTTTTAGTTTATAGTGCCCCTTTTTTCAGGGCTTAAAACATCGCGCGCTATCTTTAAAGATTTTATTTTAATTCGCTCATTTACTATGTGAAACATCCGCATGAAAATAAAATTTTGCCTCGATGTTTTTCCTAAGTCCATTTATAAATTCAGACTAAACAATCCTTTTTATGCAACATTACGACGTGATTATTATTGGTGCGGGTGCCGCAGGCCTCCTGTGCGCTATTGAAGCAGGCAAACGCAAACGTAAGGTCTTAGTTTTAGATCAGGCCAATAAACCAGGTAAAAAAATATTAATGTCGGGCGGAGGACGTTGTAATTTTACTAACTATTACATTGAGCCTGAAAAATACTCCTCGCATAATCCGCATTTTTTTATTTCAGCCCTAAGCCGATATACCCAATGGGATTTCATTACTTTAGTAGAAAAACACCGCATTCCTTTTCATGAGAAAACCTTAGGGCAATTATTTTGCGATAATAAATCCAAAGATATTGTTGATATGCTTCTGAGTGAAAACGAAAAAGCCAAAGTAGACATTCAACTTCTTGCAGAGATTCAGCGTGTAGAACAGGTTAATGAACAGTTATTTAAGTTAGTAAGCAATAAAGGACTATTTACTTGTAACTCTTTAGTAATTGCCAGTGGGGGCTTATCCATTCCGACTATGGGAGCGAGCCCCTTTGCTTATAAATTGGCGGAACAATTTGCTATTAAGGTATGGCCGACACGTGCCGGTTTAGTTCCTTTTACTTTGGATGTCAAAGAAAAGGAGCTTTATTCCCCCTTATCTGGAATAGGTCTTGATTCCTTAGTCAGCAATAAAAAGATTCAATTTCGTGAGGATAGTTTATTCACCCATAGAGGATTAAGTGGTCCTGCCATGTTGCAATTATCCTCCTATTGGCATCCTGGAGAAGCAATTCAAGTAAACCTGCTGCCCAATCAAGATCTAGATGCTTTATTAAAAGAGGCGCGTTTAGCCCAAGCTCATAAACAAGTGAATACTTTTTTATTGAGCTACTTAGCCAAGCGAGTAGTGGAAGTTTTTATTCCTCCGGCCCTTGCGGAAAAGAAATTAGCCGATCTTTCTAATCGAGATTGTGAAACAATCACCCAAATAATCCAAGAGTGGTCAATTAAACCTAATGGAACCGAAGGCTATCGTACTGCTGAGGTCACGATTGGTGGAGTAGATTGTAATGCCATTTCGTCAAAAACAATGGAAACACTAAAAGTCCCCGGACTTTATTTTATCGGTGAAGCCTTGGATGTGACCGGCTGGTTAGGAGGATATAATTTTCAATGGGCTTGGTCCTCAGGTTGGGCAGCGGGTCAAGTGGTTTAAAAATTTAAGAACAATTATTCTTCTTGTAGGAACGCCCTATTTGAAGCTAACCCAAGCTCGTCCTAATAGCTCATGCATGGCAATGGTAAAATAAAAAAGATTATATACATTAGGAATAATCATTTTCGCCCGATTACGGTCATACCAGAAGAAAGTAAAATCTGTGGGCGCTGCAATAGGATTTAAGCCTTGTTGCTGGCATAAAAGCATGGAGCGCGGCATATGAATGGCTGAGGTGACTAGATAAAAAGGCTCTTGATGTACTATGGGAACTAAAGCACGAGCTTGAGCTTCTGTGTTTAAGGAGTTGGACTCTAATACTATTTGCTCTTGTGGAATAGAGAACCATTGACTTAATTGATTTAATAAAGTCGCCTCTGAAAATCGTTTCTCTTCACCACCACCTGATAATACTAGTTTTGCCTGGGGTAAGTCCTTTAATAAACGAAGACCTTCAACTAAACGTTTAACACTGGCTCCTGAAAGTAAATTATTAACGGGTAAATTGTCTCGTTCACTGTGCCCGCCCCCTAATACGACCACCCATTTAATATCAGGACTCACTTGGTGCACAACGGGGTAACTTGCCTCTAATTGTTCAGTCATATAACGCGGTACCCAACCCGTACTGAACACCATAAAAAAAATAACTAAACCCCAAAGACTGCGTCGAACTATAGGAGAATAATTGCTGTTTCTTAGTAAAAAAGCGCCTACCAATAATACGCAAAAAATAATAAAAAATGGATTAAATACTAATTCCAATAGATGCTTTATCAATGTCATTAACGAACTCTTCTCATTAAATACAGACCAAGAACCGCAAAAAAAACAGTAGGACCTAAGGCAGCTAATTCAGCTGGCCATTGAAAAACGGTACTTACCGGACCAAAAAAACGATTCACTATATGAAAACTAAAACCAACTGTGGCTCCTACTAGTAGTTTCGAACCCATGGTAGAAGAACGTAAAGGACCAAAAATAAAGGGAATGGCTAACATCATCATCACCATTGTAGTGAAGGGCTGAACGATGCGTTGATAAAACGCTAATTTATAAATATGGGCATTTTGCTTAGTACGTTCTTGTTCGCGTAAATAGCGATTTAACTCATGTAAAGTCATTTCATCAGGTTCAACACTAGAGATCATTAAAACCTGCGGCTTTATAGGGACATCCCAGACCATCGATTTAAGGGTTTTTGCTTTGGTATGATCTGCAAAAAACTCCGTTTGTTTTACTCCAGAAGCGACCCAAGTTTGATTTACAAAGCGCACTGCATTAATTTGACGTGCGAGTAGCAAATGATGTTGCGTATCAAAACGAAATTGATAAACCCCCCGCAAAACCTTGTTAGGTAAGATCTGGCCAATAGATATAAAATCATTACCATAACGTACCCAAACACCTTGTGCGGTACGTAAGGTTTGTCCTCCACTTAAAGCCGAGGCTTTATAATCATTAGCATATTGCGCCATCATAGGAACTAAAAGCTCGCCCATCGAGGTGACTAAAATAATCACTAGCAATGAAGCTTTTAAAACGGAGCGCGTGATTTGGCCAATTGACATTCCCGCTGCGCGTATAACAACTAATTCGCTATGATTTGCCAAAATACCCAAACCAATTAATGATCCTAATAAACTGGCCATAGGAAAAAATAAATAGACCTGATAAGGCATTTGTAACAAAACAAAGACCGTAGCCTGTAACATACCGTAGTCTAATTTACCTAAATCTTCTAATTGGTTAACAAAGAGAATGAAAATTTGTAAACCGATTAACATTAAAGTCACTAGACCAATCGCAGAGAGTACTGTTTTCGCAATATAACGGTCTAAAATACGCATACTCATCCTAAAACCACCTTACTGCGCCAAATTAAAAATAAACCAAGTAAGGCAACCAGAATATGGATCCACCACATGCCTATCACCAAAGGAATTTTGCCTGATGCAATAGCATTCCTAGCTAAAAACATAAAATTAGCATAAAGAATATAAATAATGACCGCTGGAAGTAATTTAGCAAATTTTCCCGCACGTGCATTCACCCGACTTAAAGGAACAGCGACTAAGGTTAAGGTAAATACCATTAAGGGAATGGATAAACGCCATTGTAGTTCAGCTGCTTTCGCAGGATTAGGATTATTTAAAGGCCATAAAGTATTTGTTTTAGCAGTACGTATATCATCAGTTAGCTTAATAATCGGATGAGGAAGACGCGCTTTGTACTCCGCAAACTCGGCAATCTGATAATTGGCTTGCCCAGGTATTCCTTGATATTCATTCCCTTTTTGCAGCACGATATATTCTTCGTTCGTTTGCGGATCATGTTCAGAAAAAGCTTTATCCGCCCACAATACATCCCATTGTATTTTATTATCAGTAGAGGTGCTTTTTTTAGCCAGAAAAACTTGTTCCGCTTTACTATGATCTCTACTCATTGACTGCACATAAAATACCTGTTGCCCCCAATTAATCGCATGAAATCGTCCTGGCATAATGGTTTGGATTAAGGTTTTTATACCTGTAGAACGCAATAATTTCGCCCGCTCTATAGCAATATAAGGACTAGCCCAAATCATGACTATGGCAACCAATAAAGCCACCACTGAAGCCATCAAAAGACTATGGCTTAATAATTTATTAGGACCATAACCAGAGGCGCGTAATATGGTCATTTCATTTTCTGCATATAAACGGCCATAAGCCAGTAAGAGGGCCATATAAAAACCTAAAGGCAAGAGAAGTCCCATTAGATTGGGCATTTCTAACATCATTAATTTCATAATAATCATGCCAGGAATATTGCCTGATGCTGCTCTATTTAAGTATTGGACGAATTGGTTACTCAAAAAAATAAGCATTAAGATGCCAGTTAAGGCAATTAAAGTGAAAAACACTTCTTTAGCTAAGTAACGAAAAATTATCACTCAATACCCTTATAGATGAGGATGTGGTTACAATTGAATTTTTTAGGATATCATAAAAGCTCTAGCGGCTAAACGTCAGTTTCAATAAACCGCTACTTTAGGTACACTAGCTTTTTTACTACTGCGGGAATTTAAAATGCATTATGGACTTACGCAAAAGCCCTCATTAACAGCAAATGAATGTTTAGTACTAGGAATACACTCTGATGTGGCCCTACCCGATTTTGCTCAGGCTTTAGATAAAGAACACCAAGGTATTATTACTAAGCTCATGCAAAGAACTACAGAAGCGGGCGATATGGCCTGGCAAATAGACATTCAAGGTCATAGTTTATTAGTAGTTCAATGTGGGAAAAAAGATGAATTCACAGCAACAGCATTGCAAAAGAGAGTCGGTGACCTTACTGAGGCCTTAATCAAGCAGCGATTTAATACTGCAACCTTATGTTTACCACAAATTACTCAGCAAACACCTGAATGGCAATTAGAGCAAATGATTGTGCAAATTGATAATTTGCGCTATCAAATGCTGGATTTTAAGAAAAAAAATGCCAAAGCACATAAACTCAGCGCTATTGATTTTTATGTTCCCAACGCTAATGAGCAGGTTTTACAAACCGCTAAAGCCATTGTCGCAGGAGTAGAATATACCCGTCACTTAGCGAATATGCCTGCGAATATTTGCACTCCGACTTATTTAGGAGAGCAAGCCCAACAATTAGCCGGCCAATTTGAGGAAATAAGCTGTACCGTCATGGGGCCAGAAGAGCTACGCGAAATGGGAATGGGGATATTTCTTGCTGTATCCCAAGGCAGCGAGCAACCACCCCGCCTTATCGATATTCAATATAAAGGCCATAAGGATGCAAAACCAATTATTTTGGTAGGCAAAGGAATTACTTTTGACTCCGGGGGCTTATCGATAAAACCCGCCAATGCGATGGATGAAATGAAATACGATATGGCTGGAGCCGCTAGTGTTCTAGGTACAATAAAGGCCTGCGCCTTATTAAAATTACCCGTGAATATTATTGGTCTGATTGCTAGTGCGGAAAACTTAGTAGGTGGTTCCGCAGTGAAACCAGGCGATATCATTACCAGCATGTCAGGTCAAACGGTTGAAATCCTTAATACGGACGCAGAAGGTCGCCTCGTTTTAGCAGATGCATTGACTTACGCAGAACGTTACAATCCTGAATTTGTGATTGATATCGCCACCCTAACAGGTGCTATTATTGTGGCCTTAGGAAGTATTGCCTCGGGATATATGACTAAAGATGATGATTTAGCACAATTGCTAGAAACCGCTGCCAAAGAGAGTCAGGATAAAGTATGGCGTATGCCTCTGGATGAAGCCTACCAAGATGCATTGGACAGCCCCTTAGCTGATATGATTAATGCGGGGTTTGATCGCAGCGCAGGGAGTATTACTGCCGCTTGCTTCTTATCGCGTTTTACCGAAAAATACCGTTGGGCTCATCTAGATATTGCTGGAACAGCCTGGGTTTCCGGAAAAAAACGGAATGCTACTGGACGACCAGTCCCTTTACTTACACAGTTGATACGTCATGTTGCCCGTTCGAGTTGATTTTTATTTATTAAGCGATGACCAGCCCAATGCCCATTGGCTGGTTGCTTGCCGTTTGTTGGAAAAAGCCTATCTAAAAGGACATCGGGTTTTTGTTTATTGTTCTAATCAACAAGAAGCAGAATTGCTTGATGAATTACTCTGGACTTTTAAAGACGACAGCTTTATTCCTCATAATTTGCAAGGTGAAGGACCAGAGCCACTACCAGCTATTCATATTGGCTATGATAAGGAACCAAGAGGATTTAATGACATTTTATTAAATGCCAGCCAGCAAATTCCTCCCTTTTACTCAAAATTTAAACGAGTCATGGAGCTGGTAATGAATAAGGAAGAGGCAAAGGAACAAAGCCGCATCCGCTATAAAGAATATCGGGCTCAAGGATGTGAGTTGTTTACCCATCCTATTTAAACTGCTTGATGGCTATTGATCGGATTCCAAACCACAATTCCTTTGTTAGAAATAGGAACTTCTTCTTTGTTAACGTGCGTTTTGGATGAGGATTTCATCCTACATCGGATTGTAGCCTGGATGCAGCGCAGCGAAATCCAGGCTACAATGACAGCATTGCCCAAATTCAATATTTTCAATAATTTATTTTTGTCTTATCCAGAATTGGAGTTAGTTAAGGTATTTGAATCTTAGTGAAAAGTCAGAGTTGAGTCCAGGTTTGACGAAAGAGAAAGAGATAAGCGCCGCATACTTCCGTATGTGAGCCTTTATCTCTTTCTCTTTCGTCAAACCTGGGTCAAATATGCCTTTCCCCGATCAGAGTCAAAAATTAGTTATAGCCAGATGCTTTATCTTCGCCCCATAGGACATCACAGTTCTTTTTTATAGAAGCTTCTAATAACTGAATTAAAGGAACTGCTCGTTTTGCCAAGCTGATTTCTGGCTCATCTTCTTCATCCCTAGAAGCACTAGGCTCTTGATGCGGCAAGCCATGTTTTAAATTAGTTAAAGCATGAGGTAAATCAGCAGCCTTAATAGCTCCAGGTATAGCCCCACTGTGCTCCATTAAAATAATTAATTGTTTTGCTACGCTATGAAAGTAAGTAATATTTTCATAAGCCGCTGAAGTAAAAGTAACAAACATAGAATTCTCCTTATCCATATACTTGTGATAAATAATGCGCCACCGCCCGTAGGCCCATCGCTTCGCCTCCTTCCGGCTTCCCTGGTTTACTGGTGACATTCCAGCCCATCATATCGAAATGCAGCCAAGAAGTGGTTTTACTCACGAAGCGTTGTAAAAATAAACCGGCAACAATAGCTCCAGCATAAGGCGAGGCACTGCAATTTGCCATATCTGCAACGGTCGAATTCAATAATTCTTCATAACCAGGAAATAAAGGTAGACGCCAAATTGGATCGGAAATTTGATTAGAACCGTCTATCATTTGCCTTGCGATTTCATCATTATTAGAAAATAATGCGGAAATTTCCGTGCCCACAGCCGTTCGAGCAGCACCCGTTAGCGTAGCAAAATCAATCAGCAAATCCGGTTTGTCTTCACAGGCTTTTACCAAAGCATCTGCCAAAATTAAACGTCCCTCTGCATCCGTATTATCTATTTCTACTGTTAAACCATTGCGCATTCTAATAACGTCACCCGGACGAAAAGCATTAGGCCCTATTGAATTTTCTACCGCCGGAATCAAAACCTGCAAACGAATAGGCAAGTTTTTTTGCATAATCCACTGCGCCAAGCCAATAACATGAGCCGCACCAGCCATATCTTTTTTCATCAGACGCATACCTGAGGAAGGTTTAATATCTAAACCTCCACTATCAAAACATACGCCTTTACCCACTAAAGTAACTCGTGGGTTTGCTTCCATTCCCCAGGTTAAAGAGAGCAGCCTTGGCGCATTAATTGAAGCACGGCCCACAGTATGAATAGCGGGAAAATTAGCCGTAATTAACTCTTCTCCTAGCCATTGCGTCACTTGAGCATTGTAGGTAGTTGCTAATTCTTGTACCACTTCAGCCAAATGCTGAGGCAGCATCTCATTAGCCGGTTTGTTAATTAAATCCCTTACTAAAAAAACAGCGTCTACTAAGGCCCTAATATCGCTAATCGCTGTCTCATCGACAATAAGCTTGCGTGGTGAAATCGGGTAATTTTTGTATTCTGTAAAACGATATTGCGCTAAAGCCCAAGATATTGCCATTTGTGACGAGCATTGGCCTTGAATTTGATAAATCCCTGGTGGGACTAATAAAGCAGCTTGGGCTATCGCTGTTTCTTGTGCCCCCGCCCCACAGCCCATATAAACTTTTTCTATAAGGCCGTCTGCATTATAAATAAAACAAGAATCACCTAACGCTGCTTTAAATTGACGGGAAGAAAAATAATTACGTTCTGCCGCGGTAAACTGCTCTAGACCCTCATCCCATTGGTTTTGAGATAACAAATGCAGAGCTGTGGCATGAGGCTCATTTAATGCAAAAAATAAATCTGCTTTCATTTTTAATCCTTAACTTGGCCACGAAAATGCTTGAACCTAAGCCCACAGAGGCCTAAAACTAATAAGTAGATACTTCCCACTGCTAAAACATGAGCTAATAATAAAGATAAACGCCTTAGAGCGGAGAAACTTAACCAATACTCTATAGTCCCCATCATATAATACAAGTAAACAGCAACAGCTACGTTCGCAATGATGAGTTGCACACTGTACTTGAACCATCCCGGTGAAGGCTTAAACACACCTCGTTTTACTAATAAATACAATAAACAGCCGCAATTCACATAGCCCGCCAAAGCAGACGCTAAAGTTAAGCCGGCATGAGCAAAAAGACCAATAAATGCCGCACAAAGTATCGTATTAATAATCATAGACCAAACCCCAACTTTAACTGGAGTTTTAATATCCTGCTGGGCATAAAAACCAGAAGCTAATACTTTGACCATCATAAAAGCAGGGACGCCCAATCCTAAAGTAACTAAACTTCTTTGTGTTTGAATGATATCGATTACATTAAACTTCCCATAAGCAAAACAACCAGCAATTAAAGGCATGGAAAACAAAGATAAGCCTATGCCTGAAGGGATGCCAATTAATAAAATAGAACGTAAGCCCCAATCCAAAGCCCGAGAATAATGCTCTAAGCTTTGCTCCGCATGTCGACGAGATAGGTGCGGCAAAATGACTGTTGCAATCGCAACACCAAAAACACCTAGAGGAAAATCAGCCAATCGATCGGTATAATAGAGCCAGGAGACACTACCTACTTGTAAAAAGGAGGCAAATATACTGTCCACCATTAAATTCAATTGAGCAATAGACACACCAAATAAAGCGGGAATCATTAATTTCAACACTTTACTAACCCCAGGATCATTACGGGCGATCTGTGGTTTTATCAATAAGCGGCGCTGATGTAAAAAAGGAAGCTGAAACAAAAATTGCACAACTCCTGCAATTAACACACCCCAAGCTAAACCTATAACTGGTCGTGGTAAATTCGGACAAATATAAATGGCGGCCACAATCATACAAATATTTAGTAAGACCGGTGTAAATGCAGGTACGCCAAAATAGCCATAGGTATTTAAAATAGCACCGGCCATAGCCGTTAGGGAAACTAACATTAAAAAAGGAAAAGTAATGCGCAGCATTTCAGTTGCTAATTCAGCGCGCAGACCATTTTGACTAAAGCCAGGAGCAAATAAAAAAATAATTAAAGGCGCAGCAAAGATCCCCACAATTGTTACTAAAGATAAGATGGAACTTAAATGACCGGAGATACGCGCAATAAAGGTACGCACATCTTCTGGAGATCGTGTTTTTTGGTATTCCGCTAAAACCGGTACAAAAGCTTGTGAAAAAGCACCTTCTGCAAAAAGACGACGCATGAAGTTAGGAATTCGAAAGGCTACAAAAAAGGCATCTATACCAGCCTGAGCCCCGAAAAAATTAGCGATAACCATATCACGCACGAAACCTACCATACGAGAAATAAAGGTCATTATTGAAACTAAACTAGTAGAACGAAGTAAACTTTGCCGTTTTGGGACCATAGTGTCCGTCGCATTCATTGTAAAATACATCTAAAAATAAAATTTATACTATGATATACTGAAATTATTAAAGTTACACCCTTCGTGATATTGACAAATTCTAACTCATTGTGCATGATCAATATCTTTTGTATGTAATGAATCAGTGGAGATTTTTAAGTGGCAAATATTAAGTCAGCGATCAAACGTGCTCGCCAAAACGTAAAACTGCGCCAACATAACGCCAGCGCGCGTTCTATGTTCCGCACCTATATCAAAAACGTACTAAAGGCAGTTGATGCTGGTGATGTAGAACTTGCTCGCACTGCGTACACTAAAGCACAACCTATTATTGATAAAGCTGCTAGTAAAGGCTTAATTCACAAGAACAAAGCATCTAGAATTAAAAGTCGTTTAGTTGCTCGAGTTAAGGCAATGTCTGCCTAGTCCTGGTTTTTCCGTCGCTCTAAGTCAGAAAAAACACCCGAACCGATGCATAAACTCCTCGGTTCGGTTTCTTTTTTCTATAAAATAGCACTTACTTAATTTTTGAGTATTAGTTCTTTACGCTATCTGGCTTTACAGAGCTTAAGGTATGGAGAAGATGTTGGGCCAAGGCCCAACCTACCCTATTATTTTAATTTGCTGCGAAGAAAAACGGTGCCAGCAGTTTAGTAATTGAAAGAAATGCCTTTGACAAATTAATGCATTGCAGGAGCAACACGCTCATCTTCAGAGCTAGTCAGCTCATCATCAGCTTCATAATCCCCATCGAGATCAGAATCCGGCTCTACATAATTACGACCTAAAATCTTACAAATGCCTTGTTTGTCTTCTTTACTTAAATAGGAAGCCACTGCGTCAACACCCTCTTCATTAGCTAGTTCTTCAGTTTGCCCCCCCTGCACAGCTACCTCTTCTATCACTATCTTCCAAGCATCAACCATAGCCATATAAATCGAATTAAGAAGGAGCCTAATAGAACCTATCTTTTGTTGTAAGTCATTTTCAGTAGCACTTCTTGGTTGAGCCAATAAATACAAAGCATAGCCAAACCACCCAGAAATCTTTTTATTATCAGGCTTGGGAGTAATGCTTGAAAACCCTTCGTAGGCTTTAATGACTTTTTGAATAAGCTTCTCTTTATGTACTTTATATTGTTCAGGAACCTCTGCATTATATAAAGCCCATTCTAAACGCTGTAATTTTTTTACTAAATTCTTAATTTGTGAACAATACTCCGGATCTACTGAACATAAATCACTTGATTCTGGGGTAAGGAAATCACAGTTTTGGGGAGGAACAGTCCAGAATAAACGTACACCATCAGTGCCGAGCTCTTTACGAAAATGAACTTTTGCTCCTGATTTTTTAGTGTGATTAGACAAAGGCCCCGTACTATGCAAATAAATATTTTCCATATCACCGCTAAGTCTAGGAACAGAGGCATGTTTACCATGCCCTGATAACTCATCTATCTGTTCTGTGGTAAGAACAGTGTTCAAAGCACAAAGAGCTTGTGATTTACAGGTTGAGGAATTTCGTAAATGTGGTCCGCCTAAGCCTAAAGCTGCGCGCAACTCAAAAGGTTTAAGCCGTGGTTCACGACCCTCTTCCTTTGCTTTTTTCTTTTCTATAGCAAAAATAAAAGGAGCATCATCTTCATAAGCATAAATTCTTGGTTTTTCCTTAGGTTTTAACTTTAAAAAACCAGCTATTTCTTCTATTGCTGTATTTTCTTCTTTTTCCAGATTAAGGAAATGCGTTCCTAAAACATCAAATTGCGCTTGGGTCAATTCAAAGGTTCGTCCATGCAATCCTTCTCCTCTATCTAAAAAACGCGTCTCTTCATGGCGCCATTTACCATGGTTTCCTGTTAAATCCACATCTAAACCAAATTTAATCTTCATTTTTCTTAGCAAAGAATCTGGCGGTGTCGTCGCAGGTAAGCCATAAAAACCCCAAGCAGCGTGTCGCCTGTTTTTGAGAAACCTGCCGGGACATCCAAGTCCCCGGCAGGGACAAAAACAGGCGACAAGTATGCCTCCGGCGGCCCTGGCCGTCCTGGTCCCCCTTGATTTTGATCCCCCTTCGGGCCTCAAAATCTAC
>CANJQE010000075.1 GCA_947476305.1 Legionellaceae bacterium | reverse complement strand
GATTTTGAGGCCCGAAGGGGGATCAAAATCAAGGGGGACCAGGACGGCCAGGGCCGCCGGAGGCATACTTGTCGCCTGTTTTTGTCCCTGCCGGGGACTTGGATGTCCCGGCAGGTTTCTCAAAAACAGGCGACACGCTGCTATTGCTCCTCATGAACTAGGTCAGTTTGAGTTATCTTATGCCGATAAGCTAAAATTGACAGAGCCCCTTAGTTCTGAACAGAGCTCTCTTTTATATTCATTAATCCCCTCTAACTTAGATTCCTATTGTGTAGGAAAGGGTTTGGTACAAACAGGTGCAGCCTGTCTATCAAAGCATTCGCCAGAAGGCATAAAGCAACGAGTGGCGGAAAGTGCATTACCTCATAGTGATTTTGGTGATGAAGTCCATGTTTGTTTTGCCGGCTCTTTAGTATTTTATTTTCAAACTGAACATCAATTGGCCTTAGTTCTCCAACCAGGCGAGTGGATTTTTATTAAAGCGGATTGTCCTGTTTGGGTAAAACCTACAGAAGATTATTTTTTTAGTTTTGTTAGTTACCATGCAGATAAAAGAGATCCGCTTACAAAAAATTATGTTGAGTGTTTTGATAAAAAAATATTATGAGTCGAGCATCTAGTTTTAGTAAGATTTCAGATGTGCAAATAGCCTACCAAAAGTAGCCTTGATGTAGCGCGAGTGTAATCAAGGTTTAAAACCAAGGTGTTTTATAATAAAATTAATTTCATTTTGGCTAAAAATATGTCATCCCCGCGCAGGAGGGGATTCATTTCTGAATTAGCATGGCACCAAATCATGGATGGATTCCCGCCTTCGCGGGAGTGACAATCTAGTAGCGTAGGTGGGTCATTTTTGACCCAACAATTATCTATAGATTTATTCAATTTATCTCATAAAAAAATAATGGGGTCGCTCTGCTCCGGTTTTTGGGCTTCACTATCGCTCCGCGCCAACCTACATTAGATTATTAAAATGTGTAGCAATTGTCTTGAAATAAAATCAGGGCGGTGGATACTGTACGAGTTATTTCCCTTAACTTACCTCCCCGCGAAATTTATTCCTAATATTTTTTGAGTAAATAATTTCGCGGGATAAGCAAGTACAAGGGCAAAAACAATTTTGAATGACATGGAAACGAGCATCATTGTAATTAAAGTGGGTACAGAAACTACGCCCCAAAACCAAATGGCATAGGCTATGACAATATAAATCAGTTCACTGGAAAATGTGGCAATAAAGGTGCGGATAATAAAATAATGGCCTTTATACATTTTTTTAAGTTTATTCATCACTAGGACATTCATTAAAGCACTTAGCGCTAAGGCAATTAGATTACCCCAGAATATTTCTTGTAGTGGTTTGAGAATTAATTGATAAGCGGAATTTAATTGATCTAGATTATTAGTGTTCAATAAACTTAATTTTGATAAAAGAGTATCAACATAAAACTCAGCAAGGACGGCAATACCGAGCATATGAAGGGCTGTTTTTTTGCCATAGGCTTCAACGGTAATATCACTAATGGTGTAGGTAAGTGGAAAGAAAATAATAGATGCTGACGCAGTGAAGCCAAAAAAATAAATAAGTTTATAGGTTAATAGATCGGCGCCAATGATTGCCGCGATAAAAAAAATACTTAAATACATTAAAGGAATAAGCTTGGGAGATTCAGTATTGCTAAGCGGGGAGCTCTGTTCCATATAAACTATCTATCCAAATGGAGGTATTATATCGTTTATAGTTTTGGCGTCCACAAAAGCATGCATGCTTAAATAATTTGCAATCAACTAGTGGTTTCGTCTTTGCGAGTATTAACGAAGCAATTGACCGATGTTCAATTGTAATCCTGGAAGTAGATAAGATTGATTTTGCGTCTGCTCTTGCCTTCACTTTTATAATTTTTGTTATAAAAACCACATATATCTTCGTGAGGATAGAACATGCATCTTGAACTATAGGACCTAGTATTAGTACACTAGAATTTTCGAGCTATTTAATACTATGAATCTTCAAAATATTGCAACAATTCTTTCCCAATCGCACTCAGCGAATACTGAAATAACAGCTATTTGTACTGATAGCCGTCAAATAAAACCCGGCAATCTGTTTGTTGCTATTGAAGGAGAACATTTTGATGGTCATCTTTTTGTTAAAGAAGTAGAAGAAAAAGGAGCCAGCGCTGTTATAGTGAAAAAAAGGATAGCGGGCGTATTTATTCCACAGTTTGTTGTGGTGGATCCCTTAATGGCTTTAGCGCAAATTGCTTCTGCACATCGTAAAGAAGTACGTTGCCCAACGATTGCACTTACCGGATCAAATGGTAAAACGAGTGTTAAAGAAATGATTTCTTCTATTTTGCCACCGCCTTCTCATGCAACTAAAGGTAATTTAAATAATCATATCGGAGCACCATTAAGTGTATTAGCCTTAAACGCAGAGCATCGTTATGCCGTCTTCGAATTAGGTGCTAATCATCCCGGAGAAATTGCTCATACCGTAGCAGTAGTAAAGCCTGATGTGGCTTTGATTAATAATATTGCTCCAGCTCATGTAGAAGGCTTTGGCTCTATAGAAGGAGTTGCGCGCGCCAAAGGAGAAATTTATCAAGGGCTAGAACAGACAGGTATAGCTGTTGTTAATGATGACGATCACTACGCCCATTTTTGGGACGATATTCTGCTTGATAAAAAAATCATTCGTTTTTCCTTGGATCACACTGCTGACATTTATACTCAAGATGTGCGTTTAGATCTACAGGGATGCGGGCAATTTACGGTGATATTTCCTAGTGGCCATATAGACCTGCAATTGCAAGTCCCTGGTTTACATAATATTCGTAATGCTCTAGCCGCTGCGGCCTGCTGTTATGCTCTAGGCATCTCCTTAGCGGATATTGAGCAAGGCTTAAAGCAGTTCACTGGTGTAAAAGGGCGTATGACCATGCTCACAGGGAAAAATCAGTCCACCATTATTGATGATACCTATAATGCGAATTTACGTTCCGTCTTAGCTGGTTTAGAAGTATTGGCTAAACGTACTGGAGATAAGATCTTTGTCTTTGGTGATATGGGTGAATTAGGGGACTGGGCCACAGAGCATCATGAAGAAGTGGGAGTTGCTGCCCGTCGTTTAGGCATTAACCAATTATTGACTTGTGGTGCATACAGCAAATTGACTTCTCAAGCTTTTGGGAATGGAGGTCAACATTTTGCAAGCCAAGACGATATAGTTCACTTTTTATCCAATAAGTTGAGCTCTAATACTACTGTGCTGGTGAAAGGATCTCGATCGAGCGCTATGGAAAAAATTGTGCAGAAACTGCTTAATTGATGGTATAGGTATATGATATGCTTGGCGGCTTTTCACCTTGGTAAAAAGCGTATTGGGCTACACTGCGTATAGCTCAGCCAACCAAGAGTAGTACTGAATATTGGTGCTTAAGTGGAACGCAGTAAGTGTTCAGGGTGCGGTCATGACTCTTGGAGGAAGGCGAGCTTTGAGTCGATTTGAAACAAAAAATGCGATTAGCAAGCGCAGCATACATCAGTATGTGAGCATTGATGAGCGCTTTTTTTGTTTCAAATCGACCAAAGATGGCCTTCCCTATGTGCAGCGTGAACGTTTACAAAAAGACTAAAGCGGCATCAAAAGACCATTTAACAAGAGGAATCATTATGCTCTATTGGCTAACGCAGTTATTTCAGGGACAATATCATGCGTTACGAGTTTTTCAGTATTTAACCTTTAGGTGTATTTTAGCGTCTCTTACAGCATTAATGGTTGGTTTATTATGCGGACCTTTAATGATCCGTTGGTTACGAGGACTGCAAATTGGTCAAATGGTTAGAGAGGATGGTCCACAAACCCATTTATCAAAAGCAGGCACGCCCACCATGGGCGGAGTTCTAATATTATTAGCCGTCACAGCGAGTTGTTTGCTTTGGTGTGATTTAAGACAATCTAATTTGTGGCTAGTACTTTTAGTGACCTTAGGAAACGGTTTAGTCGGTTGGGTAGATGATTACCGCAAATTAGTTTTAAAAAATAGTAAGGGTCTTCCTGGGCGATGGAAGTATTTTTGGCAGTCAGTGATTGCTCTTATCGCGGTGTTTTATCTGTATATGACTGCTACTTTGCCGGTTCATACACAGCTTACCTTACCTTTTTTTAAGACGCTAGTGATTAATTTAGGCGTTCTTTTCCCTGTTTTGGCTTATTTTGTCATCGTTGGTAGTAGTAATGCTGTGAATTTAACGGATGGCTTAGATGGTCTGGCTATCATGCCCATAGTGATGGTTGCAGGTGCCTTAGGCATTTTTGCTTATGCCTCAACGAATGCGGTTCATTCAGCCTATTTAGGAATTCCTTTTGTACCTAATACTGGTGAGTTGACTGTTTTCTGTTCTTCCATTGTAGGCGCAGGATTAGGTTTTCTTTGGTATAATAGCTATCCCGCGCAAGTATTTATGGGCGATGTAGGCTCATTAGCTTTAGGCGCGGCTTTAGGAATTGTCGCCGTAGTCATCAGACAAGAATTAGTCTTGTTAATTATGGGTGGTTTATTTGTTATTGAAACGCTTTCGGTAATTTTACAAGTAGGTTATTTTAAATACACTCATGGCAAAAGATTATTTCGTATGGCTCCTTTACATCATCATTTTGAATTGAAAGGCTGGTCAGAACCTAAGGTCATCGTACGTTTTTGGATTATTACTGTTGTGTTTGTATTATGTGGCTTGGCTACTTTAAAACTTCGATAGGCAGGAGCATTGATGAAACATTCCTTTTATTTAGTTGCCGGCTTAGGTAAGACAGGCTTGTCTATTGCTCGTTATCTGCATCAACAAAACAAAGCTTTTGCGGTATTTGATACACGAAAAGATCCTGCGGGTTTACACGAATTTTGCGCGGAATTTCCGCAAATTTCTGTTTACTTAGAACATGTTCCTGATGAATTATTAAATGAATTGACGGATATTATCACCAGTCCAGGATTGTCTTTAGATCTCCCTCTTTTTAAAAAAGCAGGTGAAAAAGGGATAGCAATTTATGGCGACATAGAATGTTTGGCACGTGAACTTCATGTCCCTATTGTGGCAATTACTGGTACAAATGGTAAATCCACGGTGACTACTTTAGTAGGCGAAATGGCGACGGTTGCAGGAATTAAAGTAGCGGTTGCAGGTAATATTGGTACGCCAGTATTAGATAGACTCAATGAGCATCAACAGTATGACCTATGGGTTTTAGAGTTATCAAGTTTTCAGTTGGATTTAACTTATTCTTTAAGTGCTGTTGCCGCAACTATTCTTAATGTAAGTCCAGATCACTTAGACAGACACCATACCTTAGAAGCCTATACTCAAGCTAAACAGCGTATTTATCATCAAGCGCAAAGTATTTTATATAATCGGGATGATCTTGCTACAGCGCCATTAGCAAGCGATAGTTCATCGGCAGAACGAGTTATTTCTTATGGTAATGATAGCCCTGCTTCAGAAAATGATTGGGGACTAATCAACAAAGAGGGGCAAATTTATTTGGCTAAAGGCCAGAATTGTCTTCTTTCTGTAGATTCTTTATTAATTAAAGGAGTACATAATTGGCATAATGCTTTAGCTGCTTGTGCCTTAGCAGAGGCTGTTGGTATACCTCAGAATGCTATGATTAGCGTTTTAACCTCTTTTGCAGGATTAAATCATCGTTGTCAATGGGTGAAAACTATTGACGGCGTGGACTGGATCAATGATTCTAAAGGAACGAACATCGGTGCTACCATCTCAGCTATTAATGGAATAGGAGGTTCTATGCAAGGGAAAATTGTGCTCATCGCTGGTGGTCAAGGAAAAGGGGCTGACTTTCAGGAGTTACGTCAGTCTATTGCGGGTTTTGTTCGCTCTATTGTTCTTATAGGAGAAGATGCCGATAAAATGGAGGTCGCACTGGCCGACGTAGTACCCATTACTCGTGCATCCTCTCTTGATAATGCAGTCACAATAGCCAAAACGCAGGCAAAGCCAGGTGATGTTGTTTTATTATCTCCTGCTTGTGCAAGTTTAGATATGTTTCGTGATTATAATCATCGTGGTGACGTCTTCGCTGCCTCTGTCATGGGATTATAAAGCGCATGCGACCAAGACATCTAAACCAGAGAGGGAAGCCCGTCAGCGGGCCTATCTCTCTTTATGATAAATGGTTAATCGCTACCATTTTTGGTTTATTGATTATTGGTTTAATGATGGTTGCCTCAAGTTCAGTGATGGTGTCTACTAAATATTTTCATCAACCTTTTCATTTTTTAGTACGACAAGCCTGTTATTTATGTGCTGGATTAGTGGTTGCTTTAATTGTTATTCGTACGGACAGCAGTTTCTGGGAGCGAATCAGCATGCCGATGCTCATGATTTGCTTATTAATGTTGCTCCTTGTATTAGTTCCTGGTATTGGCCGTTCAGTTAACGGAAGTAGGCGATGGCTTGCTTTTGGACCCATAGGTATTCAGGTATCGGAACTGGCTAAATTAACGATGATATTTTATTTATCAGGTTATTTAGTTCGTCAACAGAAAGCCGTCAGTGAGAGTATTTTTGGCTTTATTAAGCCCATGGTGGTTTTAGGCCTTGTTTCTTTTTTATTATTATTAGAGCCTGATTTCGGCGCCACAGTAGTTATTTCAGGTACTGTTATGGCCATGCTTTTTCTAGCCGGAGTCAAGTTACGTTATTACATTGGCTTAATGCTATTAGTAATAACCGCTTTAGCTTGTTTGGCTATTTCCTCTCCTTATCGTGTGGCTCGCCTTACCGCTTTTCTCGATCCTTGGGCTGATCAATACAATAGTGGTTATCAATTGACACAATCCCTAATTGCTTTCGGGCGAGGGGGATGGTTTGGCTTAGGTTTGGGCGAGAGCATTCAAAAATTGTTGTATTTACCGGAGGCACATACGGATTTTTTATTTGCGGTATTGGCTGAAGAGTTCGGTTTAGTAGGAATTTTAGTTGTAATGGCATTATATAGTATACTTGTCTATAGGGGGCTCAATATTGCTTATATTGCTCATAGTCAAGATCGGTTATTTGCATCCTACACTGCCTATGGGCTGACTTTTTGGTTGGCTCTGCAAGCGGCAATTAATATGGGAGTTAACGCTGGTTTATTACCTACCAAAGGCTTAACTTTACCATTATTGAGTTATGGTGGTGCAAGTATGATTATAAATTGTGTGGTCATTGCGTTATTATTGCGCATTGATCATGAAAATCGTTGGCATTCCTTGGGATTAGGGTCTGCCAATGGATAAGGGGGAATTGTGAGTGATTCAAGACAATTTTTAGCACCTAGAATGGGGCATGTAGAACAAATTCATTTTGTTGGAATTGGTGGTGTTGGAATGTGTGGCATAGCAGAAATGTTGCACAATGAAGGTTATCGTATTACGGGCTCTGATTTAGGCGAGGGTTATTCAGTCCAACGTTTAAAATCTCTAGGAATTCAAGTATTCCTCGGCCATCAAGTAGAACATATTCAAGGTGCAGATGTCGTAGTTCGCTCTTCTGCTGTAGATATGAATAATCCTGAAATTAGAGCGGCTAGAGAGTTGATGATTCCTGTGATTCCTCGCGCTGCTATGCTTGCCGAATTAATGCGCTTTAGGCATGGGATCGCTATTGCTGGAACTCATGGTAAGACAACAACGACTAGTTTAGTGAGCAGTCTATTAGCTGAGGGTGGATTAGACCCTAGTTATGTTATTGGTGGAAAGCTTAATAGTTCTGGTGTGAATGCGCAATTAGGTAGCTCACCTTATTTTGTTGCAGAAGCAGATGAAAGTGATGCCTCCTTTTTATTCTTGAAACCAATGATGGCTGTGGTGACTAATATCGATGCGGATCATATGGAAACCTATGGTGGGGATTTTGAGAAATTAAAAACGACCTTCCTTGAGTTCCTGCATCATTTACCTTTTTATGGTTTGGCCGTTGTCTGTTTAGAAGATGCGGAAATTAGAAGTATTCTACCGGCTATTCAAAGACCTACTATGACCTATGGTTTTAGAGAAGATGCTCATTATCGCGCCATTGACTGGACACAAACTGGTCTGTTAAGTCAATTTACGGTTATTAGACCTGCGCCGCATAAGCCTTTAACTATTCAATTTCAATATCCAGGACGTCACAATGTACTCAATGCTTTAGCCTCTATTGCTATTGCTACTGAAGTAGGTGTTGATGATCAATCCATCATTAATGGTCTAAAAAAATTCCAAGGGGTCGGTCGTCGTTTTCAAATGCTAGGGGAAAAAGAATTTCAACATGGTTCTGCCATAGTAGTAGATGACTATGGTCATCATCCCCAAGAGATTCTATCGACCATAGATGCTTTTAGAAAGGTTTGGCCTGATAAGCGTCTAATTCACGTGTTTCAACCTCATCGTTACAGCAGAACACAATTCTTATATAACCAATTTATAGATGTATTAAGTCTTTCCGATGAATTGCTTTTATTAGATATCTATTCTGCGGGAGAGAATGCTATTCCTGGTGTGAGTAGTGAGTCTTTAGCTAAAGAAATTAGAAATAACGATAAACGCGTTACCATGGTTAATGAAGAGTCACTTAAAGCGAAGCTGGATGAGTATATTAAAGACGGTGATGTTATTTTGATGCAAGGGGCAGGAAGTATTGGCCAAATGGCATTAAACCTGATGAAAACAGCGTGAGAATATCATGAGCACAATAGAGCAGGATATTAAATCTACCTATCATGAAGACTCAACTGCAGCGGCGGATATTGAAGCATTAATTCATTTAGTGCACACTAAAGTTCAGGTACAAACAAAAATTGATCTTGTGTACGAAGTACATATTATTGGAGATTGCTAATGTCTAAACCCGTCAACCTTGTTTTATTATATGGCGGAAAATCTGGAGAGCATGAAGTTTCCTTAGCTTCGGCAGCTTCTGTACTTCGGTATTTAGATGCTGAAAAATATCATATTATTCCCATAGCAATGGATAAAAATGGGCAGTTTCATGTCCATGAATACCATAATCTTCTCTCGTATAAAGATAAATTGCCAGTAGTGACCGAACAATCTAAGCCTTTGCCTAGTTTAATAATTAATGGTCGTTTAGCAGTAGATGCAGAGATCGTTTTTCCTGTAGTGCATGGACCATTATATGAAGACGGTTGCTTACAAGGCTTATTAGAACTTGCAGGTGTGGCCTATGTGGGCTGTGATGTATTAGCCTCGTCCTTAAGTATGGATAAAGACATTGCTAGACGCCTTACCTGTATTAATGGCTTAAAATCAGCACAATACCGCTTATTGTCTTGGCATACGACCGCTCAAGAGCGGCAGCAGTTTTGCCAGCAAGTAGCAGCTGAATTTGCTTGGCCTTTATTTGTGAAGCCATGTTCTTTAGGTTCTAGCGTAGGTATTCATAAAGCGAAAACTATGGCAGAACTCATTAATGCAGTAGATGATGCCTTACGTTATGATGAAGAAATTCTGGTAGAGCAATTCATTGAAGGACGGGAAATTGAATTATCAGTACTTGAAAATAGTACTCCTTCTGCCCCACCACGAGTGAGTATCGCGGGTGAGATTCGAGTGAATCATCCCGATGGTTTTTATTCCTACACTGCTAAATATCTAGAAAGTGGACAAACAGATTTAATTATACCAGCCCCATTAAATGAACAAATGCATGAGCGATTAAAAGCTGCAGCGGCGGATATTTTTACCCGTTTAAAATGTAAGGGGATGGCTCGAGTCGATTTTTTTGTTAATGATAAGACAGAAGAAATTTATTTTAATGAACTTAATACTTTGCCTGGATTCACTTCCATAAGTATGTACCCCAAATTATGGGAGGCAACCGGCTTAGAGTATTCTCATTTACTTGATGAGTTAATCCAATTGGCTAAAATTCATCAAAATTGTCGTAACCATTTGGTGACTAATTACTTGTGAATCAACATAAAAATAATAACGCAAATGGATTGCGATATGCTTGCATCTTATCGGCATTGATAATTAGCGCCCTATTATTAGCAGGGCGTTTAACTTATTTATTTATTGCTGATGCAGAACGTTTCCCTATTACAACTATAAAAGTTGCAGCTAGTTATCATCATGTTACTCATAAAGAGCTAGAAAATATCTTAGCAAAATACGTAGGTTCAAGTTTTTTTGCCTTACCTGTGGGGGCTTTACAAGATGAGTTCAATAATCTGAATTGGATCGACTCAGCTTATGTAGAGCGTGTTTGGCCGGATACTTTAAAAATTAAATTAGTGGAAAAAATACCTGTTGCAGTATGGGGAAGTGCTCTAATGACTGCCGATGGGAGCTTATTTAATGAGGGGAGTATTCCTCCGGATTTAAATGTGCCACACTTAAATGGGCCAATAGAACAACAAAACGAAGTCTTACAAATTTACGAAAAATTGAGTAAGATATTATCATCCTATAGTTTAAGTGCTAGTGGTTTGCAACTAAGAAAAAATCAATCTTGGGTCTTATCGCTGGTCAATGGTACAAAAATTTATTTAGGAAAGAAAGAGTTAGAGACGCGATTGCTGCGTTTTTGTAAAGCATATCCTGCAGTGTTTGCTGAAAAAGCAGAACAACTAGCTAGTGTGGATTTGCGTTATCCACGCGGAATGGCAGTGCAGTGGAAACAACAAACGGGACGATAATGGCTAAAAAAATAGAAAAAAACATCATCACAGGCTTAGATATAGGCACTTCAAAAATAATTGCTTTGATTGGCGAAGTAACTTCTGATGGTGCCATTGAAATCATTGGAATTGGCCGGCATCCTTCCCGAGGCCTAAAACGAGGAGTTGTTGTCGATATTGAAGCGACAGTCAATTCTATTCAGCGTGCCGTACAAGAAGCAGAATTAATGGCAAATTGTGAAGTGCGAACAGTCTATGCTGGAATTGCAGGAAGTCATATTAGAAGTTTAAATTCCCATGGTATTGTCGCCATTCGCGACCAAGAAGTATCTAAAGCAGATGTGGAACGTGTTATTGATGCAGCTAAAGCAGTGGCCATTCCTGCAGATCAAAAAATACTCCATATTTTACCGCAGGAATTTATTATCGATAACCAAGGTAGTATTCGTGAGCCTATTGGTATGTCCGGTGTACGCCTTGAATCTCGAGTTCACATTGTTACAGGTTCAGTTAGTTCAGCGCAAAATATTGTTAAGTGTGTGCGTCGTTGTGGTTTAGAGGTCAGTGATATTATTCTTGAGCAGCTAGCATCCAGTCATGCTGTATTGACCGAAGACGAGAAAGATCTTGGGGTATGTGTTATTGATATTGGTGGCGGTACAACCGATATTGCCATTTTTTGTGAGGGAGCCATTCAGCATACGGCGGTGATTCCTATTGCAGGCGATCAAGTAACTAATGATATTGCTATGGCCTTAAGAACGCCTACTAAGTCTGCTGAATCGATTAAATTAACTCATGCCTGTGCCTTACCCGAATTAGCAAACCCCAATCAAATGCTCGAAGTAGCTAGTGTTAATGACCGGCCTGGTAGAAAAATTTCTGCTAAAGCTTTAGCAGATGTGGTTTCTGCTCGTTATGAAGAGCTCTTTTCATTAGTACGTAATGAGTTACGTCGTAGTGGTTTTGAAGATAGAATGGCAGCAGGTATTGTCCTTACCGGTGGTGCAGCAAATGTACGCGGTGCTATAGAATTAGCTGAGCTTTGTTTTGAGATGCCGGTGCGAAAAGGCTGTGCTCATTATGTTTCTGGCTTAGCAGAGGCTACAGAAAATCCTGCATTTGCAACAGGCGTTGGTTTATTACTGCATGGTTATCAGCAGCAATATGAAGGTGGTTACAGTGCCCCGGCTATGAATGATAATGCGAAAAGCATGTGGTCACGTATGAAAGAATGGCTTCAAGGAAATTTTTAAATAATGAGCTAAAGGGGTTGCATTTAATGCAACGAACTCACAAAGATCTTAATAAAGAATAAAGCAATGCAGTAGTGCACTAGGGGAGCAGGTTATGTTTGAATTAATGGAAAGCAGCCAACATGATAATAATAATGCCGTCATCAAGGTAGTTGGTGTTGGCGGGGGCGGTGGCAATGCCTTAGAGCATATGGTTGCTGAAAACATCGAAGGTGTTGAATTTATTTGTGCTAACACAGATGCTCAAGCATTAAGAGCATCAAATGCCAAAATCCATATACAACTTGGTGAAGAATTAACTAAGGGCTTGGGTGCTGGCGCTAATCCACAAATTGGTCGTGAAGCAGCAGAAGAGGATAGAGGTATCATTCGTGAAATGCTCGCCGGTGCTGACATGGTATTTATTACGGCTGGAATGGGCGGAGGTACTGGAACCGGAGCTGCCCCAGTATTTGCAGAAATAGCTAAAGAATTAGGTATTTTGACAGTAGCGGTAGTGACTAAGCCTTTTGCGTTTGAGGGTAAACAAAGAGCCTTATCTGCTGAGGAAGGGGTTCGTCGCCTTGCTGAGCATGTAGATTCCTTAATTACTATTCCTAATAACAAATTATTGAGTGTATTAGGAAAAAATATTAGTCTTCTTAATGCATTTAAAGCCGCAAATAATGTTTTATTGGGTGCGGTCAAAGGTATTTCTGACTTAATTACACGCCCAGGTTTAATTAATGTAGACTTTGCTGACGTTCGAACTGTAATGTCTGAAATGGGCATGGCTATGATGGGAACGGGTAGCGCTAGCGGTGAACAAAGAGCACGTCAGGCTGCTGAAGCGGCTATTTCTTCTCCTTTACTAGAAGACGTTAATTTCTCTGGTGCTCGTGGTATCTTAGTTAATATTACTGCTGGATTAGATATGTCTATTGGTGAGTTTGAAGAAGTAGGTGATGTAGTTAAAGAGTTTATTTCTGATGATGCGACAGTAGTTGTTGGAACAGTAATTGATCCCGATATGACTGAAGAAATGCGAGTAACAGTGATTGTGACTGGACTAGGCGATGCACGTCAGCGAACCCCTGCCCAACAACATTCTCAAAGAGCACGTATTATGGAAACGACAAAAAGTGATGGCTCTTTAGATTATCACCAATTAGAACGACCCGCTTTAATACGTAAACAAGCTCAAAGTGCGGCATCGGCATCACATGCGGCAATGACAGCAAAAAAACAGCATAATGATGTACCTGATGTTGATTATTTAGATATACCTGCCTTTTTACGACGTCAAGAAGAAGAAGTATAGATAAAAATCCTATTATAAAGATTGCGTTGGAAGAACACGTTTTAATATAATGCGCTTTTCCACACAATCTTTCGCTGCGAGCCATGGAGAGCCGAAGGCGCGGGCGAGTAGTCCCTGGTAGCCTTAGGGCCGGATGTTTTTCCGCAGGGAAAATATAAGGCCATACGAAAAGGCGTCAGTCATTGGGGAGCGTAGATTTTGAGGCCCGAAGGGG
>CANJQE010000074.1 GCA_947476305.1 Legionellaceae bacterium | reverse complement strand
TGATGGCAGATCTGCCAATGATTTTTAGATGGAATTTTATTACCACCACTTTGTGGATCGTATGTGTATACCCATTTGCTCATGCCGTTAGGCTAGCATAATGGCTAGTTTAAGAAAACCTCAGTTTGTGACCGCGCGCAGTATATATGATGTATTTCATATATTCCTAATACATCACGAAATATTGAAGAGACTTTACTTTTAAAAGCAAAAAGCGTTTCTAATAAATAAGGGTGGGGTACAAAATCAGTGCAACTTCTTTCCATAATAGGTATTTACTTCCATGTCAGCGACTAAAATGTCTTACCGATGTAATAGCCAGATCTATAATTTTTTTAGATTGTTCATCATTGGCATTAATTAAACTGACGTCATTAATTAATTCAATGAGAAAATCAGGGACTTTATTTTCCATGTGTTGCGCATTATACAGATAGGAGGCTTTAGTGAAAATATAATGAAGCAAATTTTTGCTGATTAATACTTGAGTTTTTTCTTTATTTTCGTCTGCATAAGCATCTCCAAATAAAAGCCATCCAGGCGAAACTTTTAGTTTCTGAGCGATTTCTACTAACTTTATCGGCTCAGGAATGGATTCGCCGCGTAGATATTTTCGACATATTTGTACAGAATGCCCTGTTATTTCAGCCAGTTTATGAATAGATACACCAGAGTTGGAGCGGTGAGAGTTATAACCTGCCTTAATCATAGCATCGCGTAAGCGGTGTGCGAATTGTTTCGTTAAGTCAACTTTTTCCATAGTAATTATAGAACCGTAGCTTGGCAGATAAATTGCAATAAAGTCTAACAAATAGAAACGGATACTGCAATTGGCGATATTTTGGAAACTATAAGTTTCCATTTGAAATTTATAGTTGACATAAAATGGAATTTATTTTATATTTTGGACTGAAACTTATGGATAAGTTCTGCAAGGAAATGATGATATGAATGGAATAGAGTGTCATCTTAAGTCCAATGTTAATAGGGAACAGTGGTAATAATCATAGTTGTTCACCTCGTGTACCTGGCCTGAATAGTACTCTGTTCAGGCCTTTCTTATCTCTGTGTCTGACATGCGCCACAGAATACTGCAAAACAGCATACCATTTATTCATGACTAAACAGGGTCTATTTTTAAACATAAACCTAATGAATCTAGATAGAATAAAAAGTGGCATTAAAGCAAAAAGCGGTTCTAATAAATGAGGGTGGGGTACAAAATAAGCACAACTTCTTTCCATACAAGAACACTTAAAGTTTATTGCTGAAAATTTTAAATTTATTCTTGGAATGTTAAATGATTAAAGAAACAATGCCACGAGTTGCTGTGGTGAAAATTAGGGATTGATTTATCAGTCCTCCTTAATATATAATTCAAGTCACTTTATTGCTAGGTCGAATTATAGGCACGTAGCTCAGTGGTAGAGCACCACCTTGACATGGTGGTGGTCGGTGGTTCGATCCCACTCGTGCCTACCAAGTAATTTGATTAAAAGCTTTCTAGAATTATGGTTTTAGCCCTGCTTTGCAGGGTTTTTTTTTGAAGAAATGCTTGATGGACAGAGCGGTGGATAAAATTATGCCAAATATTAAATTACCTGACGGAAATATAAAACATTTTGATGCGCCTTTAACTGTTTATGAGGTGGCTCATCATATTAGCCCAGGATTAGCAAAAACAGCATTGGCTGGTCAAGTGGACGGTGTTTTAGTAGATACCAGCTATCTTATGAAAAACGATTGCTCTTTGGTAATCATTACTGAAAAACAAGAACAGAGTTTAGAGGTTATTCGTCATTCTACCGCGCATTTATTGGCTCAAGCAGTAAAAGCTCTTTTCCCCACAGCTCAAGTAACCATTGGTCCAGTCATCGAAGATGGTTTTTATTATGATTTTGCGTTCGCACGCCCGTTCACTCCAGAAGATCTAAGCTTAATTGAAGCTAAAATGCAGGAATTAGTTAAAGCTAATTATCCTGTTATCCGCCGTGAGTTAGCTCGTAATGAAGCAATAAACTATTTTAAAAGTTTAGGTGAAGAATATAAAGCCCGAATTATTGCTGATATTCCTGAAGGTGACGTGTTATCTTTATACAAACAAGGCGATTTTGAAGATTTGTGTCGCGGTCCTCATGTTCCTGCCACGGGTTTTTTAAAAGCATTTAAATTGACTAAAGTAGCCGGTGCTTATTGGCGTGGTGATTCTAATAATGAAATGCTGCAAAGAATTTATGGAACAGCATGGGCAGATAAAAAATCGTTAGCGGATTATTTATTTCGTATTGAAGAAGCAGAAAAGCGTGACCATCGTAAATTAGGAAAAGCCTTAGGCTTATTTCATTTTCAAGATATCGCTCCTGGGATGGTATTTTGGCATCCTAATGGATGGATTATTTACCAAGAGCTTGAGCGTTACATGCGTAGTCGCTTAGCAGATTTTGGCTATCAAGAAATTAAAACACCCCAATTAGTAGATAAAGTTCTATGGGAAAAATCAGGGCATTGGGATAATTTTAGAGACGAAATGTTTGTTACTGAAACAGAAAGTCGTGAGTATGCAGTAAAGCCCATGAATTGTCCTTGTCATGTGCAAGTATATAATCAAGGCTTAAAAAGTTACCGGGACTTGCCTTTAAGATTTTCAGAGTTTGGCAACTGCCACCGCTGTGAACCCTCGGGTTCTTTACATGGATTAATGCGCGTACGCAATATGGTGCAAGATGATGCCCATATTTTCTGTACTGAAGAGCAAATTCAGTCTGAAGTATCGATGATGCTGCAACTCGTTCAATCCGTTTATACTGACTTTGGTTTTGAGCAAATAAAATATCGTTTAGCCTTACGTCCTGAAAAACGAGTAGGTTCTGATGCTGTTTGGGATGAAGCAGAAGGTGCATTAAAACAAGCAATGCACGATCAGGGCATTCAATGGATTGATGCGCCAGGCGAGGGTGCGTTTTATGGTCCTAAAATAGAATGTTCTTTATCTGATTGTCTAGGACGAATCTGGCAATGTGGTACTATTCAAGTTGATTTTTCTATGCCCGCGCGCCTTGATGCAAGTTATATTGCCGAAGACGGCAGTAAACAAATTCCTGTGATGGTACATCGCGCTATTTTAGGTTCCTTTGAGCGATTTATGGGAATTCTAATAGAGCATTATGCTGGAAAGTTGCCTTTATGGCTTTCTCCAGTACAAGCAGCGGTGCTCACGATTAGCGAAAAACAAAATGAATATGGTGAAAAAGTCAGACAAATTTTGCAAAAAAAGGGTATTCGCACTCATTTTGACTTGAGAAATGAGAAAATTGGTTTTAAAATCCGTGAAAATACTTTACAAAAAGTGCCTTATCTATTAGTTATAGGTGATAAGGAAATGGCTTCAGGTCAAGTAGCTGTTCGTACGCGAGATGGTGAAGACCGGGGCGTAATGACAATAAATGAACTTTGTGATATCTTAGAGCGCGAAATTAAAAGTAAAGGTAAAGACCCTAAAACCCTTTCAAATAGATTTATAGATAAAAAATCTATTGAAAATAAGGAAGAGATTTCTGAGGAAGTCCATAAAAGTCTTTAATGATAATAAACTGGAGGATTAGACCATTAGTGCACCAACTAAGCGTGAAAGTGATCGCGCACGAATTAATGAACAAATTAATGTACCAGAGGTACGCTTAATTGATGTCGATGGTAATCAGGCCGGACTTGTATCAACACGAGAAGCTCTGCGTATTGCAGAGGAAGGTGGTTTAGATTTAGTTGAAATCTCGCCTACGGCGAAACCGCCTGTTTGTCGGATTATGGATTATGGTAAGTTTCTCTTTGAACTGAGTAAAAAACAAGCTGAAGCACGTAAGAAGCAAAAGCAAATTCAGGTCAAAGAATTAAAATTCCGTCCTACGACGGAAGATGGGGATTATCAGGTCAAGCTACGCAACCTGGTACGTTTCCTTAATCATGGTGATAAAGTCAAGATTACGCTGCGATTTCGTGGTCGTGAAATGGCTCATCAAGAATTGGGTATGAAAATTCTCGAACGTTTACAAAAAGATACTGCTGAGTTTGCAGTAGTAGAGCAGCATGCTAAACGTGAGGGAAGACAATTATTGATGGTATTATCGCCCAAAAAAAGTAAGTAGCTGAACAAATGCGGAGTACAATGTTATGCCAAAGTTAAAGTCACATCGTGGAGCAGCTAAGCGCTTCCGTAAGACTGCAAGTGGCGCGATTAAACGTCGTGGTGCTTACAGAAATCACATCCTTACTAAGAAGTCTACTAAGCAAAAACGCCATTTACGCGTAGGTGCTTGTACGTTGAAACCATGCGATGCCAAATTGGCAGCGCGTATGTTACACGGTAGTTAAGGGGAGATTGAGAAATGCCAAGAGTTAAACGTGGTGTGACGGCGAAAGCCCGTCATAAGAAAATATTAGATCTAGCGAAAGGCTATTATGGTGCCCGTAGTCGTACTTATCGCGTAGCGAAACAAGCAGTTATTAAAGCAGGTCAATATGCATACCGTGATAGACGTCAGAAAAAACGTCAATTCCGTGCTTTATGGATTGTTCGTATTAATGCGCAAGCACGTGTGTGTGGTATGTCATACAGCCGTTTAATAGATGGTTTGAAAAAAGCATCTATTGAATTAGACAGAAAGGTTTTAGCTGATCTGGCTGTTAATAACAAAGTAGCTTTTGCAGCAGTAGCCGAACAAGCTAAAGCAGCCTTAGCAAAATAACTTGTTGTTATTTGGCGTCAATGGATAAATCCATTGATGTCAGTGTAGTGACACAACTACATCAATAAAATCATAGAGGAGGCCAAGGCCTCCTTTTTACTTGTGGGTATAAATATGCTGGATACTATTGCCATACAAGAAGAGGCTTCTCAAGCGATTAATAAAGCCCAAGAGATCGCTGCTCTTGAACTAATTCGTGTTGATTTTCTGGGTAAAAAAGGACGGCTGACAGAAATTTTAAAAAGCCTTGCCAATTTATCTACTGAAGAAAAACCTAAAGTAGGACAGCTTGTTAATCAAGCTAAGCAACACATTAGCTCCTTAATTGAAGCAAAAATGCTTGAGCTAAAAGAAAAACAGCTCTTAGAGAAATTAGCAGCAGAACAAATTGATGTGAGTTTACCAGGACGAAATCCCAATACGGGTTCTTTGCATCCAGTAACACAAGTAAAACATCGTATCAATGATTATTTTAGTCGTTTAGGTTTTGACATTGTTGATGGGCTTGAAATTGAAACAGAATTTTATAATTTTGAGGCATTAAATATTCCCGGACATCATCCCGCACGCGCGATGCATGATACCTTCTATTTTGGTGATGGTCGCCTTTTACGAACACATACTTCACCGGTACAAATACGTACTATGGAACAACGTAGCCCTCCATTTCGTTTAATTGCACCTGGACGTGTTTATCGTTGTGATTCGGATGTTACTCATACCCCTATGTTTCACCAAGTAGAAGGCTTATTGATCGATAAACAAGCGACTATGGCTGGTTTAAAGGGTTTATTAGAAGACTTTTTTGCTTATTTCTTTGGTCGTCAGTTAGCAATTCGTTTTAGAGCGTCGTATTTTCCCTTTACTGAGCCTTCTGCAGAAGTAGACATTGAATGTACTCAATGTAGTGGTAAGGGCTGTCGTTCGTGTAAGTTTACAGGATGGCTTGAAGTGCTCGGTTGTGGCATGGTTCATCCTAATGTATTAAAAGCGGTTAATATCTCTCCTGATGAGTATCAAGGCTGGGCTTTTGGTATGGGAATGGATAGATTGGCGATGTTGTACTATGGAATTGATGACTTAAGAATGATGTTTGAGAATGACGTCACTTTTTTAAGTCAATTTTGAATTAAAAATAATTACAAATACATGGTTAATGAGGTTTGTCAATGAAATTAAGTAAGTTATGGTTACGTGAATGGGTTAACTTCTCATTAACTGAACAAGAGTTAGCCGACCAATTAACTATGGCGGGTTTAGAAGTCGATGCAGTAAGTCCGGTTGCTGGTGAATTTTCTAAGGTAGTGGTGGCTCAAGTTTTAAGTACTAAACCTCATCCCGATGCGGATAAACTAACGCTTTGTGAAGTCGATGCAAAAACCGATAAACCCCTAGCTATTGTTTGCGGAGCAGCTAATGTCAGACCAGGATTAAAAGTCGCATTAGCAATGATAGGCGCGAAATTACCTAGTGGTTTAGAGATAAAAGAATCCAAATTACGCGGTCAAATATCGCAAGGTATGCTCTGTTCTGTTGCTGAATTAGGTTTGGCAGAGCAATCTGATGGTATTATGGAATTAGATGAGAATGCCCCTATAGGGATGAATTTACGAGATTATTTATTACTTGATGATCATGTTTTTGATATTGATTTAACTCCTAATCGTGCTGATTGTTTTAGCGTTTTAGGTGTGGCTAGAGAAATTTCCGCTTTAAAAAAACTGCCTCTATTAGAGCCTGAAATAGCTAAAGTCACTCCGACTATAGATGAAGTGCTTCAGGTACACTTAAAGGCTGGAGAGGCTTGTCCTCGGTATTGTGGTCGAGTTATTCGTAACATCAATCCACAAGCTCTTACACCAGTTTGGATGACAGAGCGATTACGCCGAAGTGGTATTCGTATAGTACATCCGGTTGTGGATGTAATGAATTATGTCATGTTAGAACTTGGTCAGCCCATGCATGCCTTTGATCTTGCGCAACTTAAAGGGGATATTCATGTTCGTTTTAGTAATAGTACAGAACAATTAGAGCTTTTAGATGGGCAAACTCTTAATTTAAACGATAAAGTATTAGTTATTGCCGATCAGGAAAAACCTCTTGCCATGGCTGGTATTATGGGGGGGGCCTCTAGCTCTGTGCAAGCACATACTCGGGATGTGTTTTTAGAGAGTGCTTTTTTTAATCCGCTTACGATTGCTGGGGTTGCACGTAAATATGGTTTATTTAGTGATTCGTCACAACGTTATGAGCGAGGAGTAGATCCTCAGCTGCAATTGAAGGCTATAGAGCGCGCTACTGCTTTAATATTAGCTATTGCAGGTGGTAAAGCGGGCCCTATTATTGAGGCGGCTGATGAGGTTCATTTGCCTAAGGCAATAAGCTTTAAATTTGATACGGGAAAAGTTCTCAAACTTACCGGTATTTCTATTCCACTAGTTGAAATGCAGACTTTGTTAGAAGGTTTAGGTCTCACTGTTTCTGTAATGAATGAGATTTTTATGGTGCAGATTCCATCGCATCGCTTTGATATACAACAAGAGGTTGATCTGGTTGAAGAAATAGTTCGCCTTTATGGTTATGATAAACTCAAAGCTCAAGCAATGAATACTGTAGTTCAACCAGGCACCTCCTCAGATAGAGAACGCATTGCAACTCAATTAAGCCACTGGTTTAGAGGCAAGGGTTATCATGAAACGATAAGTTATAGTTTTGTAGACCCTGAATTACAAGATGCTTTGTATCCTAAAAAAGAATTTATGCAGTTGTTAAATCCAATTTCTTCCGAGTTATCGCAGATGCGTATCGGCATGTGGCCCGGTTTAATTGCGTCAATGATTTATAATGTTCATAGACAACAAAATGCAATTAAATTTTTTGAAATGGGTGTTGTTTTTGATGTATACAATCAACAATTGACTGAGCGTCCTTGTGTTGCTGCTCTGTTATCGGGAGAGCATGGTGGATTAAATTGGAGTGAAAACACCCGTTGTTACGATTTTTATGATTTAAAGGGCGATATTCAATCGCTTTTTTCCTTATTAAAATTAAAGCAGGTGGATTTTATTCCAGCTACTCATGATGCTTTGCATCCAGGTCAGACAGCACAAATCATAATAAATGATGAGCCAGCCGGTTGGATAGGTGTCTTACATCCTCGTATTGCTGCTGCCTTAGATTTAGATAATGATGTCCTTTTATTTGAACTCAATTTAGACTCCTTATTGAGTACAGTTCCACCTCGTTATAAAACCATTTCGAAATATCCACAAATTAGAAGAGACTTATCCTTTTTAGTGGATAAGCACGTAAGCGTCTTGGATATTGAAAAAGTGGTCCGTTCTGTAACGCAAGAAGAATGGTTAAAAGCATTTGATGTCTTTGATGTCTATATAGGGAAAGGGATTCCTGAAGGAAAGAAAAGCATCGCTATTGCGATTACCTTACAAGATGCAAATCGAACATTAGTTGATAATGAGATCAATTCTTTAATTAGTGCTATAATCAAAGCACTGGAAAATGAATTTTCAATCCTATTGAGGGACTAATATGAACGCATTAAGCAAAGCATTAATTGCTGAAACTTTGTGTGATGATTTAAAGTTATCTAAGCCAGCTGCTAAAGAAATGGTGGAAAATTTTTTTGAAGAATTGCGCCACGCTTTAGAACATGGACAACATGTGAAACTCTCTGGCTTTGGTAATTTTACATTAAGAGATAAACCACAAAGACCAGGAAGAAATCCAAAAACTGGTGAGGAAATACCTGTGGTAGCAAGAAGGGTAGTCACCTTCAAGCCGGGTTTGAAATTAAAAACTAAAATTGAAGAAATAGGAAAATAGTTCATTGAGTTATTATACAAAACACGTTCTTTTGTGTACCAATCAAAAACCCACCGGAAAGACTTGCTGTGCTAATTCTGGTGGTGACGATTATTTTCATTATATGAAAACCAAATTAATAGAGCTCGACATGCATGGCCCTGATAAAATTCGTGTCTCTAAGTCGGGATGCCTTGGGCGCTGTAATTCTGGTCCTTGTATAGTGATTTATCCTGAAGGAGTGTGGTATTCTTATTCCTCACTTGCTGATATAGATAAAATTATTGAAGAGCATTTGCTTGCAAATACTGAAGTAAAGGAACTTTTAATAGTTGAATAGCCCGCTTTTGAACCCTGCTGTAAAGCCAATCGGTCGATGATAGTCTTGTCTTTTTTGCAGTGTGTTTGGAAAATGAGCTTTAAATAGTTAAAATTAAACGCTTTATTTGATGTAAAAAGCAGTTTTTATATAAAATATTAAGATTGTTTATAAAAATTTATCCTTTTTTACTTGTAGGATCTTTCTGTTTTGGTTAAAATCGCCCGTCCATGAGAGAAAGATTACCAATTTAGGCAGTTCGGAGTTTAATTAATGAAGACAATTAGTGCCAAAGGCCATGAAGTCAAACGCGACTGGTTAATCGTTGATGCCAGCGATAAAGTTTTGGGTCGTTTAGCTACTGAAATTGCACGTCGTTTACGAGGCAAACATAAAGCTGAATATACCCCCCATGTTGATACTGGCGACTACATTATTGTTACTAATGCAGAAAAAATTAGAGTAACAGGTCGTAAATTCAAAGAAAAAATGTATCATCACCACACTGGTTTTATTGGTGGTATTAAATCGGTTACTTTTGAGAAAATGCAGGCAAAAAATCCTGTACGAATTATCGAGCTTGCTGTTAAAGGCATGTTACCAAAGAATCCATTGGGTAGAGATATGTATCGTAAGTTAAAAGTGTATGCTGGTAACGAGCATCCACATACGGCACAACAACCCAAGAAATTAGAGATTGAGGAATAAGTATTATGGCTGAAATGAAGCAATACTATGGCACAGGTCGTAGAAAAAGTTCAACAGCTCGAGTGTTTTTACGTCCAGGTAAAGGTGAGATAAAAGTAAACAATCGCACTTTAAAAGAATATTTCTGCCGTGAAACTTCTTGCATGGTTGTAATGCAACCTTTAGAGACTGTTGAGCTCACTAATAAGTTCGATATTTATGTTACTGTATCAGGCGGCGGTATTTCTGGCCAAGCTGGTGCTGTTCGTTTAGGTATCGCTAGAGCTTTAGTTGTTTATGATGAGCAAGGCTTGGTTGAAGGTGCTGAACCTGATCCTAATTCATTTAGAAGAAAATTACGTGCACGTGGTTTCCTAACTCGTGACTCACGTCGTGTGGAAAGAAAGAAAGTGGGCTTACACAAAGCTCGCCGAGCTACTCAATATTCCAAGCGTTAATTTTCTTAATCTGGAAGTTATCAAACCCCGCTTATGTCGGGGTTTTTTATTTCTTGTTATTAAAGTATAAAAATGAGTCAGCAATCTGAACTTGATCCAGAGAACTCAGTATCTTCTGAGGATAAAATTGATAATGAACGGCGTCGGTTTTTGTTAACGTCTACTTGTGTTTTAGGCGGTATAGGGATTGCTTGTTCTTTAGTTCCTTTAGCCTCTTCTTGGTTTCCTAATACTAAAACTCAAGCATCCACAGGACCCATCCAAGTGGACTTAAGTACAATGGAGTCCGGTGAACAAATAGTCGTTGAATGGCGAGGAAAACCCGTTTGGATTATTAAACGTAGTACAGCCATGTTAGAGCAGCTAAAAAATACAGACAATGCTCAATTGCGAGACCCCCTTTCTTTAGTAGAACAACAGCCAGACTATGCAAAAAATAAATACCGCTCTATTCATCCGCACTACCTAATATTAATTGGTATCTGTACCCATCTTGGTTGTGTCCCCAAATACAAGCCCCATCTCCATGAATTAGGTGCTGATTGGCCCGGTGGTTTTTTTTGTCCTTGTCATGGCTCAAGCTTTGATTTGGCAGGGCGAGTATTTAAGGGAGTGCCTGCCCCTATTAATTTAGAAGTACCTCCTCACCATTTTATCAATCAGCATCTTGTTGTGATTGGAGAAGAATAAAAGCCATGTTGGAAAGAGGCCGAAATGAATAATTTATTTGACTGGTTCAATGAACGATTTCCTTTACTTAGTACATGGAAAAGACATTTTAGTGAATACTATGTACCTAAAAACTTAAACTTCCTTTATCTTTTTGGTTCTTTAGGGCTACTACTGCTGGTCAATCAATTAATTACCGGCTTATGGCTTACTATGTTTTATACACCTACTACAGAGGGCGCTTTTTCCTCTGTGGAAGCGATGATGCGTGACGTGTCCTTTGGTTGGTTATTTCGTTATATGCATTCAACAGGAGCCTCTGCTTTTTTTATTGTGATGTATATGCATATGTTTAGAGGTTTATTATACGGCTCCTACCAAAAACCAAGAGAGCTTGTATGGTTTTTAGGAATGATTTTATATTTTCTCCTAATCATGGAAGCTTTTTTTGGATATTTATTACCTTGGGGACAAATGTCCTATTGGGGCGCACAAGTGATTACTTCTTTAGTAGGGGTAATTCCTTATCTAGGAGATACTTTAGTTACTTGGTTACGAGGTGATTATTCAGTGACTGATGTCACCTTACACCGTTTTTTTGCCCTTCATGTCATTGGTATTCCCATTTTATTAGTGTTTATGGTTTTTCTTCATCTTATTGCTTTACGCCAAGTAGGTTCCAATAATCCAGAAGGCATTGATCTTAATAAGATGCTGGATTCGCAAGGGAAGCCTATTGATGGTATTCCCTTTCACCCTTACTACACCATAAAAGATTTATTGGGCATGGTGCTTTTCGCTATTATATTTTTTGCAGTAGTTTTTTTTGCTCCTGAAATGGGTGGATATTTTTTAGAGCCTAATAATTTTATACCGGCTAATCCTTTGATTACACCCGATGACATTGTGCCAATGTGGTACATGGCACCTTTTTATGCATTGTTAAGAGCCATACCTAATCAGTTAATTGGTATAGGCTTAATGGCTTTAGCACTCTTTTTTCTTTTTCTTTTGCCTTGGTTAGATAAAAGCCCAGTACGATCATTGCGCTATAAAGGCAGATATTCTCGTATCAGTTTGCTGTTATTTGTGCTCAGTTTTCTTCTGCTTGGTTATTTAGGAACAATTCCTGTTACACCCCTACGTTTAATTCTGGCACGAGTCAGTATTATTCTGTATTTTTCTTATTTTTTACTCATGCCTTTTTATACTCAATTAGAGGCCTGTCGTTCAGTCCCATTGCGAATTAGAAGTGATGAATAAACTTATAAGAATTTATCTGTTTCTATTTTGTGTTTTTGCTTGCGAATACAGCATCGCTTTGCCTTCTATAGATATCCATAATAAAGCCAGTTTGCAACGAGGTGCGGCTTTATTTATAAATTACTGCTCAGGCTGTCATTCATTAAACTATTTGTCTTATAAGCAAATGGCTCAAGATTTAGAAATACCTGTGAGCCTTCTAAAAAAGAATTTGATTTTTACTCAATCCAAAGTGACTGATCCTATTAGAGTCGCCTTAGAACCCGAAGATGCAAAACAATGGTTTGGATTGATGCCACCAGATTTGTCACTTAGTGCGCGCCAAAGAGGTAGGGCTTGGTTATATCGTTATTTAACGGGTTTTTATCAAGATGATACTCGTCCTTTCGGCGTAAACAATAGCTTGATTCCTAATGTGGCTATGCCCGATGTTTTAGAGTCCTTAAGAAAAAAATCTTTGCTGAATAATCCCCATCAATCTTATTTAAATAATACCCAGAAAGAGAAAACTCACACTGAAGAGTTTGAACAGGAATTAGGGGATTTAATTAATTTTTTAGCTTATGTGGGCGAACCAGCCCGGTTACAACGCACTCAGCTAGGTCCTTTTGTTATTTTATTCTTAATGATTTTTTTGCTCCCTGTTTATTATTTAAAGAGACTTTATTGGTCTAATAAGTAGTTCGGATAAGGAGGATTGCTGGTAGCAACTGTCCTAAATTTAATTCAAGACAGTTGCTACGTTTAAAGAATATAAATCTTCCTTTTATCTTCTCCAGATCTCACGTTAACTTAAGGCCCTCTTCTTCTTGCTCTTTTGCGAGAATGAATTGCTTCTGACGAGTCCTCTTTATCCTCACTAGCTTCTTCTCGTACCGAACCAAAAAGACCCATTTGTTTAGCACGCTTCGGATGATTATCTTCACGGGCGGGCTTTTCTCTTTTTTTAGCGAAAAAACTTTTAGTGGAAAGCGGTGATTCTAATTCAGCTTCGTCTACTTTTCTTTTTAATTGGCTTCGCGTACTTTTTGCAGGCGCCTCTGCAAGTGCTTTAATTTTTTGTTGTTCTAGTATAGAAGCTAGAGAAATCCTTTTTAACTTAATGGGCGAGGCGCGAGTTGGTTCACTATCCATGGCTAGAACATCGCTAGACGCTTTAGGCGCGGAGGGCATAGCTCGAGCTGCATCTCTGCTTGCTTGTGCTCCTCCTGATTGTTGATGTACTTGCATTAAAAATGGCAGTAATTGCAGTTGATTTTTAATCTGTAAAAGACTGTAATGTTGTCGATGTGGTTCGAATAATACACAAAGAAGCGTTTTGCCTTGAAGATCACGTGGATCCTGGTCTAAGTGGAGGCTGCCATTGGCATTACGTTTAACCACAAAAATTTCTAGATTGGGGACAGATTCCTTCCAATGAGTGCGAATGGCTAATAACTCAGGTCCTGAACCCCAGTGGACAACGGGCTCTTTGGTTTTTCTATCGCTGCGAGCCATGGAGAGCCGAAGGCGCGGGCGAGTAGTCCCTGGTAGCCTTAGGGCCGGATGTTTTTCCGCAGGGAAAATATAAGGCCATACGAAAAGGCGTCAGTCATTGGGGAGCGTAGATTTTGAGGCCCGAAGGGG
>CANJQE010000073.1 GCA_947476305.1 Legionellaceae bacterium | reverse complement strand
TCTTTGCTTACTAAAGATGAGTTTGGTGCATTTAAAATTAAGGAATAAGCTCCATTAGCCATTGGCGATAATTGCTTTACCGGCAAATGAGTGGATTGAGCTATTTGTGATTTTAATGAAGCAACAGCTAAAGCTGGCTTCTTATATTTTATGATTACCCTAAGCGATTCACTATCAGAATCAGCAAACACCCCTTGCGTCACTGCGAAAAGGCCTAAAGCAAGAACTACTGATTTACAACGCATACCTCAATCTCCTTATTATTTAAGATAATACGACAAAGGCAGTATGCAGGAGAAGAAAAGCTAATACAATGCTTTTGGGATATCAGTATATTTGTTTAATCAAGTACAAGAATGTTTAGGCTTGTCCTTCCTGTGCAGGAAATCAATTCATAATTTTGTATCAGGCTAATGCAATAAGCGTAGCAACTGTCTTGAATTAAATTTAGGACAGTTGCTACGCGTGCTTAATGATATTTTCCCTCAGCTTGAATTCTGTAACACCTTAGCCTGGCGGCTAGATCAAGCCCCAACCTTGCATCTTAGTTGCATATCTTGAGGGAAAGTCAAACTGGAGTTGCGGCTGGGAGAAAATCATTCTTCTCCCAAGTCGTACCAAATAAAGCTTATCAACGAATTAATAGCGATAATGATCAGGTTTATAGGGACCATTCTTAGAAATGCCAAGGTAGTCCGCCTGTTCATTAGTCAATTCCGTAAGCTTGACTCCAATGCGCCCTAAATGCAGTCGGGCTACTTTCTCATCCAGTTGTTTAGGAAGTACGTAAACCTCATGTTTATACTTTTTGGGATTTTGGAATAACTCCATTTGCGCTAATACCTGATTACTAAAAGAAGAAGACATAACAAAGCTTGAATGACCGGTAGCGCAACCTAGATTAACAAGTCGTCCCTCAGCTAAAATAATGATGCGTTTTCCATCAGGGAAAATGACGTGATCGACTTGCGGTTTAATATTTTCCCATTTGTATTGTCTTAAACTTTGGATATCAATTTCAGAATCAAAATGACCTATATTGCATAAAATCGCTTGATGGCGCATACGCTTCATATGTTCCTGCGTCACTACATGGTAATTACCTGTGGCAGTGACCACAATGTCTACTTGCTCTGCTACATCATCTAGAGTTACCACTCGATAACCTTCCATAGCGGCCTGTAAAGCACAAATCGGATCAATTTCTGCAATTAATACCGAAGCACCCTGCCCTCTTAAGGCTTGGGCACAACCTTTACCGACATCACCATAACCTAAAATCAAAGCCACTTTTCCGGCAATCATTACATCTGTGGCCCTTTTTATACCGTCTAATAAAGACTCACGGCAACCGTATAAATTATCAAATTTAGACTTGGTTACTGAATCATTGACATTAATGGCTGGCATTTTAAGAATACCTTGTTTTGCCATTTCATATAAACGGGCAACGCCTGTGGTAGTTTCTTCAGAAACCCCTTTCATTCCTGCTAATAACTCGGGGTATTTTTCATGGATTACTTGGGTTAAATCCCCACCGTCATCTAATAACATATTAGGTGCCCAGCCATTAGGTCCTTTTATTGTTTGCTCCACACACCACCAATACTCCCCTTCCGTTTCACCTTTCCAAGCAAATACCGGAATTCCAGCAGCGGCAATGGCCGCAGCAGCATGATCTTGAGTAGAAAAAATATTACAGGAAGACCAACGAACCTCAGCACCCAAAGCCAATAAAGTTTCAATCAACACTGCGGTTTGAATAGTCATATGCAAACAGCCCGCAATTCGTGCCCCTTTTAAGGGTTTTGCAGCAGAAAACTCAACACGTAAAGCCATTAAACCCGGCATTTCACTTTCTGCGATTGTTATTTCTTTTCGGCCCCAACTGGCTAGAGTACGATCTGCTATTTTACAATCTTGAAAAAGGGTTTTTTGAACAGTGTCGCTCGCAGTATTCATTTAATATTCCTTAGTAACTGATGTAGAGTCAGTATAGGATAGAGCAAAATTTAATGCTATGGTTATCGTTTGCTAAATTCTCTGCGATGTCAGGAAAAATAGAAGAAAACAACCAGGGTAGGTTGGGCTGTAAAGCCCAGCAATTATCTCGAGTACGCCACAAAAATTGCTTACAAAAAATAAAAACGAATTATTAGTAAGCCCAACCTTAAGTAGTACAGAAGTTATAGAAGTTATAGAAGTTATAGAAGTTATAGAAGAATATTTTACTCTAGCACCACTCATTATTCACATTAAATCTAAAAAATTGTCGTCTTAAATGAATAAATTTTGGATTAACAATGGCTCATCTTTGATAGATTGTTTGCTGGGCTTTACAGCCCAGCCTACGCCTGTAATAAACAATCTTAAAATAATTACAATGCTTTTTTCAAGTCGTTTACCTTATCTAAACGTTCCCAAGGTAAATCTTCTCGACCATAATGTCCGTAAGTCGCTGTTTGGCGATAAATAGGACGAAGTAAATCATGATGATCGATGATCCCTTGTGGCGTTAGATCAAAATGAGCGTGGATTAATTCAATAATCTCACTATTTTGTAAATGCCCTGTTCCAAAAGTTTCAACAAAGATAGAGGTAGGTTCAGCAATACCAATTGCATACGATATTTGAATTTCGCACTTATCTGCTAATCCTGCAGCAACGATATTTTTCGCTACATGTCGTGCAGCATAAGCGGCTGAACGATCTACTTTCGAAGGGTCTTTACCAGAAAAACAACCGCCGCCATGACGCGCCATACCGCCATAAGTATCTACAATTATTTTACGGCCAGTTAAACCGCAATCACCTAATGGACCACCAATAACAAAACGACCAGTTGGATTAATAAAATAACGGGTTTTAGCAGTTAGCCAATCAGAAGGTAATACTGCTTTTATAATTTCTTCTTTAACTGCTTCGACTAAATCTTCTTGAGCTACATCAGGAGAGTGTTGCGTAGAAAATACTATGGTATCCACTTCAAAAGGGACACCCTGCTCATATTTTAAAGTAAGCTGGCATTTTGCATCAGGACGTAACCAAGACAAGGCCTCTGATTTACGCATGCTAGCTTGTTTTTCCATCAAACGATGCGCATAAGCAATGGGGGCTGGCATTAATACATCAGTTTCTCGGCTTGCATAACCAAACATTAAGCCTTGATCACCGGCACCAAGAATTTTAGTTTTTTTATTATCAACACCTTGCGCAATATCAGGTGATTGTTTACCAATAGCAGATAAAACAGCACAGGATTTCCAATCAAAACCCATTTGTGAACTATTGTAACCTATGTCTTTAATTACATTACGGGTAATGTCTTCTACATCAATATTGGCTTTGGTAGTAATTTCTCCACCTACTAATACCATTCCCGTTTTAACAAATACTTCGCATGCCACACGGGCATGAGGATCTTGTTCTAAAATGGCATCTAAAATTGCATCTGAAATTTGATCTGCAATTTTATCAGGATGTCCTTCAGATACAGATTCAGAAGTAAAAACATAACCTTCATTCATTGTTTAGCCCCATTATTTATATTAGTACTTATCTGCACTAAATCATTAGTGTTATAAATTCATCGAACATAATTTCCATATCATGTGGCCCTGGACTAGCCTCAGGATGACCTTGAAAACCCAATGCTGGTTTATTGACATGACGAATGCCTTGCAAGCTATTATCAAATAAAGAGCGGTGAGTAATCTTTAAGGTGTTAGGTAAATTGTGCTCATCTACTTCAAAACCATGATTCTGGCTCGTAATAAAAACACGTTGTTTACCTTCAGTTTCTACTACTGGATGATTAGAACCATGATGCCCAAATTTCATTTTCTTAGTGGTGCCGCCACAAGCCAAAGCTAAAAGCTGAAAGCCTAAACAGATACCAAAAATTGGAATATTATTTTCTAAAAACTCTTGAGTTGCCTTAATCGCATAGGTACAAGCCTGGGGATCGCCAGGTCCATTAGAAAGAAAAACCCCATTAGGATTCATCGATAAAACTTCAGCCGCTGAAGTTTGCGCTGGAACTAAAGTTAAATGACAGCCTTTATCGTGTAAGATGCGAAGAATATTATGTTTTACCCCAAAATCGTAGACTACCACATGAAATTGTTGTGGTTGAGAGCTTTTTCCCCAATTGCCTCGTCCTTCATGCCAACGCTCTACTGCTTGACGAGAGACTTCAGCTGCTAAATCCATTCCTTGTAAACCAGGAAAAGCCTTAGCTTTCGCTATAATTTTTTGGGGATCTGCAACCTCAGTACTAATACACGCACCCACAGCCCCTTCTTCTCGTAATTTTAGAGTCAAGGCGCGAGTATCTATACCCGCAATAGCGATAATACCACTCTTCTTTAGCCAATCTCCTAAAGATTGTTCGGAACGATAATTACTAGGTAAAGCAGTATATTCTCTCATCACCAAACCTGCCGCCCAGATTTTGTTTGATTCCATATCTTCGTTATTACATCCGGTATTACCGACATGGGCTGTAGTAAGAGTAATGATTTGTCGGGCATAGGATGGGTCGGTTAACATTTCTTGATAACCAGTCATCGAGGTATTAAAAACTAACTCACCAACGCTATCTCCCTGAGCGCCAACAGATATGCCTTCATAAATTGTTCCATCAGCTAAAGCTAAAATCGCGGGTTTATTAATCATCAATATGCTCTACAAATCACACGCAGCAAGGCGTGCTGGAAAACGATGTCGTAAGTGTACCTCAAAACTTCATGTCTTCAAAAAACTTTTTTACCCCAGCAAACCAAGAAGTAGAACGTGGAGAGTGATTGGCTTTTGCATTCTCTAACGAAGTTTGTAATTGTGTTAATAAATCTTTTTGTTCACGAGACAAATTGACTGGAGTTTCTACAACTACTTTACATAGTAAATCTCCCTGTCCATGTCCTCTTACTGATTTCATTCCTTTAGCTCGTAAACGAAATACTTTACCTGTTTGAGTTTCCGCAGGAATTTTAAGGGTAACACGTCCCTCTAAAGTAGGTACTTCAATCGAACCACCTAAAGTAGCTACTATAAAACTAATGGGAACTTCACAATGCAAATCATTATCTTGACGTTCAAAAATACTATGCTGTTTTACATTAATTTGTACATAAAGATCGCCCTGGCCACCGCCATAAGAGCCGGCTTCACCTTCACCATTGAGACGAACACGATCGCCATTATCAACACCAGCAGGAATTTTGACTGTTAACTTTTTGCTTTCACGGACTCGGCCATTACCGTGACAAGTAGCGCAAGGATCAGTAACGATGCTTCCTTCCCCATGACAACCGGGACAGGTTTGCTGAATAGAGAAAAAACCTTGTTGGATCCGAACCTGACCCATTCCATTACAGGTTTCACAAGTTTTAGGGCTAGTTCCTTTTTTCGCTCGAGAACCATTACAGGTAGTGCAAGTTCCATGTCGAGGAACAGTGATTTCTACTTCTTTTCCTTTAGCCGCTTCTTCAAGCGTTAACTGAATATTAAATTGTAAATCGGCGCCGCGATGGGCTCTTGATTGATGGCCTCCGCGACCACTAGAAAAGATGTTTTCAAAAATGTCTTCAAAAACATCTCCAAAGCCACCGAAACCACCGCCACCTCCCCTGGAGGGATCGACACCAGCATGACCAAATTGATCATAGGCAGCACGTTTTTTTTGATCAGATAAAATGGCGTAGGCTTGTTGAATCTCTTTAAATTGTTCTTCTGCAGAGGCATCATCGGGATTGCGATCAGGATGATATTTCATTGCTAACTTACGGTACGCTTTTTTAATTTCACCCTCATCCGCATTACGATTTACATTTAAAACTTCATAATAATCCCGCTGGCTCATAACTGCTCACAAATAATCTATAAATACCTGTAACAGATACATCCACATGCTGTTACAGCTAACAAAAAATGGGACGATGATACATCGTCCCTCCTAACTGTCTTATTTTTAAGTGTTCAGAAGCTCTATTATTTCTTTTCGTCTTCTTTTACTTCTTCAAACTCAGCATCTACCACACTTTCATCAGCGTGTTTTGCTGATTCATGATGTTCGCTTTCAGCTTGTTGCCCTTGGCTTTCTGCTGATTTTTTAGCATAAACACGCTCAGCCATTTTAGAAGAAGCTTCGCTTAATACTTTTATCTTCTCTTCAATATGCGCTTTATCAGTACCTTGAACTGCTTCTTTTAACTCAGTCATTGCAGTCTCAATACCTTTTTTCTCATCTTCAGATAACTCAGCAGCTAAATCTTTAATCGATTTTTCACAGCTATGAATTAAACTATCGGCTTGGTTACGTAAGCCTGTCATTTCTTTAAATTTCTTATCTTCTTCTGAGTGTGCTTGAGCATCTTTAACCATTTCGTCAACTTCTTCATCACTCAAACCACTTGAAGCCTTAATAACGATTGATTGTGCTTTTCCAGTAGCCTTATCTTTTGCTGATACATTCAAAATACCGTTTGCATCAATATCAAAAGTTACTTCAATTTGTGGCACACCACGTGGTGCAGAAGGAATATCACCTAAATCAAAACGACCTAAAGATTTATTAGCAGAAGCTTGCTCACGCTCACCTTGTAGTACATGGACTGTTACTGCTGTTTGATTATCATCAGCTGTAGAAAACACTTGGTTTGCTTTAGTAGGAATGGTGGTATTTTTTTCAATTAACTTAGTCATTACTCCACCCATAGTTTCAATACCTAAGGATAATGGAGTCACATCCAGCAAGAGAATGTCTTTTACTTCACCAGATAATACAGCCGCCTGAATCGCTGCGCCAACTGCAACTGCTTCATCAGGGTTAACGTCTTTACGTGGCTCTTTGCCGAAAAACTCTTCTACCGTTTTTTGTACTAAAGGCATACGGGTTTGACCACCAACCAAGATCACTTCATCGATTTTTGATACATTTAAACCAGCATCTTTTAATGCAGTTTTGAGTGGCTCAATAGTACGCTCTACCAATTTCTCCACTAAAGATTCTAACTTAGCGCGAGTCAATTTGATGTTTAAGTGTTTTGGACCAGAAGCATCAGCCGTAATATAGGGCAGGTTAACGTCTGTCTGTTGTGCAGAAGACAATTCAATTTTTGCTTTCTCTGAGGCTTCTTTTAAACGTTGTAGTGCTAGAGGATCATGATGTAAGTCAATACCGGTGTCTTTTTTAAACTCAGAAGCTAAATAATCAATTAGGGCTAAGTCAAAATCTTCCCCACCTAAGAAGGTATCCCCGTTCGTAGCTAATACTTCGAATTGATGCTCACCATCTACTACTGCAATTTCAATAATTGAAATATCAAAAGTACCGCCACCTAAGTCATAAACAGCAATAACTGAATCACCACGCTTCTTGTCCATGCCATAAGCAAGAGCGGCTGCAGTAGGTTCGTTAATAATACGCTTCACTTCCAGGCCAGCAATACGGCCAGCATCTTTGGTAGCCTGACGTTGAGAGTCGTTGAAATAAGCAGGAACGGTAATTACCGCCTCTTTTACTTCTTCCCCTAAATAATCTTCTGCTGTTTTTTTCATCTTACGTAAGACTTCAGCAGAAATTTGTGGTGGTGCTTTATCTTGATCTTTAACACGAACCCAAGCATCGCCATTATCTGCTTTGACGATCTTGTAAGGAACCATTTTAATGTCTTTTTGTACTACAGCATCATCAAATTTACGACCAATGAGTCGTTTAATAGCAAACAGTGTTTTTTCAGGATTGGTGACTGATTGACGTTTAGCAGATTGACCAACTAATACTTCATTATCATCGGTAAAAGCTACAATCGAAGGAGTGGTTCTATGGCCTTCACTATTTTCAATTACTTTAGGTTTATCCCCTTCCATTACAGCAACACATGAGTTAGTGGTACCCAAGTCGATTCCTATAATTTTAGCCATTCTTTTTGTGCTCCAAATTTAATTAGTTCTAATGCAATGAAGTTCATATGGGGACGTAACCCCAAATTTCAAGTTATTTTAAAAAAAAACCTTCTCATTTAGCTGATTAATTGTTTTTTGCTACTATTACACGAGCCGGTCTAATAACACGGTCGTTCAATTTGTATCCCTTTTGAAATACTACGACTACTGTATTAGGTGCTGCATCAGGCGCTGGTTGCATGGCCATTGCTTCATGTTGTTGTGGATCAAATACTTCGCCCACAGGATCTAGCTGGATAACATCAAATTTCTGTAAGACATCCATAAAAAGCCGCATAGTGAGTTCAAGACCCTCATGCATCGCGCTATCACCACTTTTTTCAGCGAGTTGTAAGGCTTGCTCTAAACTATCCACAATAGGGAGTAATGATGAGATTAATTTTTCTGCACCGTATTTATGGGCATTCGCTACTTCACGTTCCATACGACGGCGAACATTATCTAATTCAGCTACGGCACGCACCGATTTTTCCCAATTCTCATGTGCTTTTTGTTCGGCAAGCGTTAATTTCTCTTCCAACTCAGCATAACTAGAATGCTCTAAAGCGGGCTCACTGGCTTCGCTTTCCGCTTCATCCAAAGCCTCTTCCTCATCTACTAGCTCACTGTCTAAGGGCTCATCAAACTCGTCTTTAAACTTACTCCAATCTTTTTTATCGTCTTTATTCATTGAAAAATACTCCTGGCAAATTTGACACTAAAAGATGGGGTGAATTTATAAAATTTCAAGTAGTATTTTAATAAAATAAGTGAACACAAGTATAATGAAGACGAACTAGAAATCTAAGGAACAAGTTTTTCCTATGATTTCTAGTGATAGTGAGGAGGGTATCTGTGAACCTAATGGGCTAACGCTGGTGCTCCGTAGCCAGAAGTTAAATCGGGTAAGAGCTCTATAATTTCAGGGACTGGGGCTTTTTTTATAGAAGAAGATTGGTCTTGTTGTTGACTATTATCTCTTATAGTTTGAGCTGACGCATTATTAAATGCTCTAAAGAAACCATAAGAACTAGCTCCGACCGCTACAGCACATCCTGCGATAGCTAAGGCAGCTAAGCCACCTGATAATACAGTAGCAGCTACAGTTAGAGCAAAGATCGACGCTGCTAGAGCTAGCGTTGCCAAAGCAAGGCTGGTATAGACAAATAAATGCATATACTGAGAGGTTTGCGGACTATTTTGTGCATTTATATGAAATTGAGCATTAGACATCACTCGTCCAGGAAGCGTCACTGGACAGGGAATAAAACTCGGCCATAAAATACCGAAAGCCAAATGATTAAAGCTGATGTTTGACAAACTAGGTTTGGGAATACCTGCAAATTCTGTAAGAAACCATTGTGCGGCAACAGCACAATTATTCCCTAAAATACCAGCTTCTTTCTCAGTGTCATTCCAATAAGCTTTCCATTTTTTTACGATATCATCCGGATCTTTTTCAATATCAAAACTAAAAATGGAGCTAGCGTCATCAAGAGCTTCTTTAGGTCCATAGTGGCTGATCCATTTATTATTCGGGGATGCCCAGCGATTGACACCATAATAAGTATGAGGATCAGTCGACGTATTTTCTAGTACCAGCTCAATATGGGAAAAAAACCCATGGAAATTTAAAACATGAACTTTTATCTTTGCCATTTCCAAACCATGATTAAAAAATTTATTTAATGTATCATTAAAATACAATTCAGTCTATAAAATATCCCCTTATTATGCTAATTCTTGTACATATTTTAGGGTTAAATACTCTTCCATTTATTGTTTTATAATCATTGAACCTTCTATGCACCTACAGAACTTACGAGATCCCCCAAGGTTTAGGGAAAAAAATTTTTAATGAGGCCGTTTAGATGTAACTTCTCAATAAGTCCGGGAAACGTCATCCCGAGAGTAACGAGGGATCTTCTGAAAAGTGACTCGTTGCCTGCATCTGGAGATCCCTCACTCTGTTCGGGATGACATAATTGCCTGGACTTATTGAGAAGTTACATTTAGATCTACTAAGTAGCAAAATTAACAAACTTTTTTACCAAAAACTGTAGGGGTTTTCCTAAGTCCTAAGCGAAAGATTACTCCTAGTATTCCCATGCACCACAATATCGATTAAATTAGATACTGAGGCTTGCGACACATGTTCATTTATTGCATACTCAGTATTGAAAATAACGTTTGGATTCACTATGCACACCTGGTCTTTAAACTCTTGGCAGCAATACTCTTATTTGCAAGCAGCAACTTATGCTGATCAAGAGCTATTAAATAAGGTGGTTGAGCAATTAAGTTTATTGCCTCCTTTAGTTACTAGTGGCGAAGTAAAGCGTTTAAAACATGAAATTGCTCGCGCAGGACGAGGCGAGGCCTTTATTCTTCAAGGTGGTGATTGTGCTGAATCTTTTAATGATTGTCGCTCTGATATCATCAGTAATAAATTAAAAATTTTATTACAAATGAGTTTGATTTTATTACACGGTTTGCATAAGCCTATCATTCGTATAGGTAGAATTGCGGGGCAATATGCTAAACCGCGCTCTTCTGACTTTGAAACAATAAATGGTGTTACCTTACCCAGTTATCGTGGTGATATTGTTAATTCACCTGAATTCACCACCAGCGCAAGAGAACCTAACTCTAAGCTACTTTTGCAAGCTTATAGTTGTTCAGCAATGACCTTAAATTTCATACGCGCTTTATTAGAAGGTGGCTTTGCTGACTTACACCATCCCCAATTATGGGATTTAAGTTTTGTTGAACATTCACCGCAAAAGAAAGAATATCAAAGTATCGTTAAATCTATAGAAGAGGCTTTAGAATTTTTAGAAGCAATCAATGGTATTAGAGCAAGTAACCTCAGTAAGGTTGATTTTTATACCTCACATGAAGCACTTCATCTTCACTATGAACAAGCATTAACTCGGCAAATACAGGGTAAATGGTATAATTTATCCACACACTTACCCTGGGTTGGCATGCGCACTGCGCAATTAGATAGCGCTCATTTAGAGTTTTTCCGTGGAATTGAAAATCCTTTAGGAATAAAAGTTGGTCCTAGTGCTACTGCTGAATGGCTAACTGAAGTCTTGCATAAAATGAATCCACAAAAAGAAGAAGGCCGAATTTTATTATTCACTCGTTTAGGTGCAGAACATATTGAGCGTTTATTACCAGCGCTAATAACTGCGATACAAAAAACGAATATTCCTGTGACTTGGTCTTGTGATCCTATGCATGGCAATACCGAAACAACGGCAGATGGAACAAAAACACGTCATTTCGATAATATACTACAAGAATTACGCTTAGCAGAAGAAATACATCGCTCGATGGACAGTTATTTAGGCGGGGTACATTTTGAGCTTACAGGTGATAATGTGACTGAATGTATTGGTGGAGCTAGAGGTTTAGATGCTAAAGATCTGAAAACCGCTTATCATAGTTTAGTAGATCCAAGATTAAATTATGAACAATCATTGGAAATGGCCATTCAATTGACTAAACAGTTTAAAAAGAATAAGTAAGATGAGTTAGGGATAAATACTTTTCTTCATTACTCCAAAACCGTTCGGGCTGAAGAGGGCAAAGCCTTCAAGACAGACGCCACACATCCTCCTCACTGCCATTCAAAATGGTAGGTCAGGTAAGATAATATACGTACGTGTCGTTCCCGCGCAGGCGGGAATCCATCCCTGTTTTAGTACAATGCCAACTCAGAAATGGATCCCCGCTTGCGCGGGGAAGACATGTTTTATTTCAAACTGTACAAATAAAATAATATTGGCCCGTAGCCTGACGACTAGGGGTAGCGCCCCAAATACGTTGGCGGGGCCAGAGGTTTAGATGCTAAAGATCTGAAAACTGCTTATCATAGTTTAGTGGATCCAAGATTAAATTATGAACAATCTTTGGAAATGGCTATTCAATTGAGTAAACAGTTTAAAAAGAATAAGTAAGATGAGTTAGGGATAAATACTTTTCTTCATTACCCCAAAACCGTTCGGGATGAAGAGGGCAAAGCCTTCGAGACAGACGCCACACATCCTCCTCACTGCCATTCAAAATGGTAGGTCAGGTAAGATAATATACGTACGTGTCGTTCCCGCGCAGGCGGGAATCCATCCCTGTTTTAGTACAATGCTAACTCAGAAATGGATCCCCGCCTGCGCGAGGAAGACATGTTTTATTTCAAATTGTACGAAATAAAATAATATTGGCCTTAGCCTGACGACTATGGGTCGCACACCAAATACGATTTTTCTTAACTTAATAACGCATTCTCCTCAGGCCGAACGGATCGAAGTAAATACTGAATTAAATAAAGAAACTATCCTCAGAACTCGTGCTCATTAAGTGACACACTCCTGAGAGAGCGCCACGTGCAAAATTAATATGCAACTAAGCCTGGAGCAGCTACAGTAGGAGCATCATAGTCGTAGATTTTAGCCGCTTGCAATCCAGTAGAAACTCCGCGAGTAAGCATGGCTAAAGCAGTAAGAGGTAGTACAAGTAAATTGATAATTGCTTGACAAAGGCGTGACATGACGTCATCGCCAGCCTTTAGAGCCCAAATCGCTGATTCGTCGTTACCCAAACACTTCTGAATACCACCTAATACAAGTAGACCAGCAGCAATACCAGTAAATATTAAAGGAACAGTCACTGTTACCATTGGATCTAGTATAGCAAGCCCAACTAGTGCTATGGGTTGAAGCGTATTTCGGGCACAAAATATAAACTCTTCTTTTGATTCATAAGGCTTAAAGAATATTTGGCCAATGCTACGGCGAGGACGCCCCCATACTACTGCATCATCAAACCATCTATTTTCAACTACCTTTGCTGTACCTGTTAAATGAGACACATGCAGATCTTTTAACATACCACTACTCCTGCTTATTTATTTAGGTCTAAATTATACATAACAATAAGCCCAAATGATATACACATCAAACAAAATATACACTTTTTATTTAAAATTATTCTTTTTGTTTGTTAATTTGTAAGTTTCTTCGCGGTTCAGCGATACTGTTCTGGGCGCATCAACTCCTATAGGAGCCATCGCAAAAATATTTTTAGATGGGGTACATTTTTGAGCTTACAGGTTATAATGTGACCGAATGTTTAACGGAGCCCTTGTAGTATTTGTTCAGAGTTTAACCGCAAATCAAGTCTAATGTAGGTTAGCGCTGAGTTTCTAACGAACTTCACGTCAGCGCCAACCTAGATCGGGAGCAGTCTACATTTTCGTATTGGTTAAAATTTGGATAGCACCATCATAGACAGAGTTTAATCAAATAACTCAAGAATCATTTCAGGAGGACGCCCTATTCTGGCTTTCCCTTTCCAAGTCACAATAGGCCGTTGCATTAGCACAGGTTCTTTGACCATAGCATTTAAAAGTTCTTCTTCTCTTTCTAAAGATAGTCCTAATTCTTTAAATATTTTCTCATCACTACGCACAAAATCTTTAAATGAAAAATGAGCACTTAAGGTTTTTAATTTTTCTAAATTTAGAGGTATTTTTAAATATTCAACAACTACAAATTGGAGGCCTTTGCTCTGTAATAGCTCTAAAGTTTGTCTTGATTTCGAGCATCTCGGATTGTGATAAATAGTACATTGTTCCATCTGAATTTGGCCATTAATTAAGAAAATTTAATTATACCTTTATCTAATTTATCTTCAATTTTCTTCATAGAGCGCGTGCATACAGCGCTCTAATAGATAAACCAGATCTAAGCTTTCGTTTTCTGCACCAATTTAGATAGTGAAGGAGCTTTCCGAACTCTTAGTTTTGAGAATTTCTTCCTGCAACTCTATAAACTTTTCTGAATAGATTTTTTCTCTTTTTTTAGTGCTTCCTCTACACGCTAAATGGTCATCTTTTGTCATTCTTAATAACAACTGAATATACTCTTCATTTACGCTGCAACTGTCCTCCAAAAAAGTAGTTCCCAAAGTTCCTTTAATAACCAGATCAATGAGTTTTGGATTAACGTAAGCGCTGGGTCCAGAAAATACAGAATGAGATAAGCCAGAATATTTTTTCGCTGCTGCCTGCAACATAAAATCTTCTAAAAGAGTATGCATCATAGTAAGAAAATTGCTAAGTCCTTGAACCGGATCGAGCTCACCGACGGAGACTTTCTGAAGAATCGCCATACATTTAGGTCTGCAAATACTTTCTAAAAGATCATCAAAGGCATTCACAAAAGGAGGTAACTCGACAGTCGAGTTGAGGCTTTCTAAAAAGCAGCGTGTCGCCTGTTTTTGAGAAACCTGCCGGGACATCCAAGTCCCCGGCAGGGACAAAAACAGGCGACAAGTATGCCTCCGGCGGCCCTGGCCGTCCTGGTCCCCCTTGATTTTGATCCCCCTTCGGGCCTCAAAATCTA
>CANJQE010000072.1 GCA_947476305.1 Legionellaceae bacterium | reverse complement strand
TTAATCAATTGCTTCTCGGTCGCTCACACCCGTACGTCTTCCTTATGCGGGAAAACGTCTTCTCTCTCTGAGTGAACGGTATTTGATTCCTTTCACTCAGTAAAGAGAGTTTAATCCTTTTTTAACTTACAATTGCTTCACTTCGTTCGTAAAGACGACAATTTCACAAGAAACGCCTTCGCATGCCGGCTCGGGGCGTAAGTCCTGACTATTTTTCTAGTTCTAAGCAGTTCCCAAAATACATTTATAACACTACACTAATTTGAAGAACTCGAATCCTAACTTCGTGGTTGAAACTGACCTGCCTACAAGGGATGTAGGACTTATATTAGGAGTACCTATGGAACATAAGGATTTACAAGATTTAGCTCAGATCAAAGAATTATTAAGGCATACTAGTGAATTTATTGCCTATTTTGAAGTGGCTGAAAGCAAGATGTTAGAATGGCGGGGGCAGTTAGATGAACAAAGGACTTATATTAAACAACAACAAGAGCAGCTCAATAAAGAACTACTGTCTATAAATAACAGTATATCAGAAGCCGGTCTAACACGTTTTCATAGTTCAGCCAAAGATATTCTAGCGCAAGGTGATACTTATCTTAAAGCACTAGAAAAGAATACCGCGTTACTCATGGCACAAGGTACTCAACAACAAGAGCAACTTGGATACTTTAGCCAACAATGCATCGAAAAAATTGAGCAACAAACCACAAAAGCGGTGCAAAGCATTAGCAATGAATTAAAACACTATGATGTCGCTCAATTTCATCGAATTGCTAATGAAAGTTGTGTGCATGTGGAGCGAATTGCACACGCCACCGTTAGTAAAAGTAAAAAGCTTTTAAGCTTATTCCAATTAAGGCATAGTTTATTTGCTCTATTTACTACCATTCTCACCGCATTTATTGTTGCTTTATATCTTAGCGATGAACTTCCCTGGGAAATGCACCATAAAGCCGTGAATGAGCGCCAAGCAGGAAAAGTCTTACTGGATGCTTGGCCTAATTTAAGTAGCGAAGTAAAAGCTACAATCTTAGGTAATGACCGCTATAATGAGGGCTAATAATTTATTGAATACTTCGAGTATAATACTTCTTAGTGTTTTTATTTTATTACTGATCCTTTTCTGCTGTTATCAGAAAAAAAACTATTGGCGGGTTCAGTCTTGGCAAAAATCTTTAGGCCTACAACATCACCTCAAAATTTTTCAAACTGTTTATCAGGATGTTGATGGATTCGCCTTATCACGACAAGCCCGTCGTAAGCAGGATGCTCTTGACTATATTTATGGGGAAATAGAATTTACTTCTTTTATTGCTCTGCTTTCTTTAGCTAAACCAAATAGCAATACCGTATTTTACGATTTAGGTTGCGGGGCAGGAAAAGCGGTCCTAGCCTGCGCCATGGTCTATCCTATACAGAAAGCTGTGGGGGTGGAAATTCTTCCTGAACTCTATACTTGTGCTTCTACGCAAATTCAACATTTGGCGAGTTTAGATGAATATAAAAATCGAGCCAGCACCATTCAATTCATTTTAGGAGACTTTTTAAAAGTATCTTTGCAAGAAGCGAATTTTGTCTTTGTTAATTCCAGTAGCTTGTTCGGAACAACCTGGGAGAACTTATGTCTGGTTCTGAATAACTTACCACAATTAGAAACAGTTATTACTACCAGCAAACCGCTCATATCTGCAGTATTTACTCCGCAAATAAGTACTAAAATTCAAATGAGCTGGGGTATAGTTCCTGCTTATATTCATTTTAGAAAAACAATTATCGCCTAAAGCACTTGAAAACATTGAATAATTTTCAACCCAGTCTATACTTATAAAACAAGAGGAATTGTCAGCGCCTGATTTGCTTTGGTAGCAGACTATAGTTCACGCGACAATAAGAGGTGGGTATGATTAAATCCGAACTCATTGAACAGATGGCCGCTAGAATGACTCATCTAACTGAAAAACAAGTGGCGGATGGGGTCAATAAAATATTAGAGCTGATGAGTAAAGCGCTCATTGATAATCAAAGAATAGAAATTCGAGGTTTTGGTAGTTTCTCTCTTCATTACCGACCACCACGCAATGCGCATAATCCCAAAACAGGGGAAAAAGTCGTCACTGAGGCGAAACATAGTCCGCATTTTAAACCTGGAAAAGAGCTTCGGGAACGCGTTGATGCATCAGGTGCCCATTGTCCTTTGCCTAAAGATAAAGAATAAAATAGTTGCGTCAATCCTAAGCGCACTCAGCAGGACGTACTTTCAGAAGTTGATCCGATCAACCGTTAAGGGAGTGCCCTAGAGTTTTGGCGAAAAGGCAGATTTGGCCCAGATTCAACGAATCTGGGCCAAATCTGCCTTTTCCTCTGTAAGGAGTGAAGTTCAAGTACGAGGCAAAGTGACGCCTGTTTGTCCTTGATATTTACCAGCTCTATCTTTATATGAAACGGCGCACACTTCACTTGCCTCTAAAAAGAGCATTTGAGCAACTCCTTCAAAAGCATAAATTTTTGCTGGTAGAGTGGTAGTATTAGAAAACTCTAAAGTAACATGTCCCTCCCATTCAGGCTCAAGAGGGGTGACATTAACAATAATGCCACATCGAGCATAGGTAGACTTGCCTAAACAAATAGTTAATACACTTCTTGGTATCCTAAAATATTCCACAGTTCGAGCTAAAGCAAAAGAATTAGGTGGAATAATACAAACATCTGATTGCACATCTACAAAGCTGCTTTCATCAAAAGCTTTAGGATCAACAACAGCAGAGTTAATATTAGTAAAAATCTTAAACTCATTTGAACAGCGCACATCATAACCATAGCTTGATACACCATAAGAAATGATACGCCCAGCTTCATTTTCTCGTACTTGCCCTGATTGAAATGGAGAAATCATTCCATGTTCAATGGCCATTTTTTCTATCCAACGATCTGATTTAATAGACACGGTAACCTCTTTATACATCCACAAACCTAGAGTTCTATCATAAAATGCAAAAAAACGAAAGTTCTGGATAACAGGTTGTTTCACTTAGGTCTTTACCACAAACTGCTCTGCCTGAGGAGGATGCGAAGCTTCCGTCTCGAAGGCTTAGGCTTCGAGACGGCGTAAAACGCCTCATCAGCGTGAACGGTTCGAGGCAATATCTGAGATAATAGATTCTACGTTAAATAAGGAAAGGCAAAAAAGAGGAAGGGATAGCAATACAATTTAGACCGGTCTTACGAAAAACTCCCAATCTCTTCGTTAAAAAGAGTTTTTAATTCGGTCATTTAGTATGTCTAAACTCCCTCATTAAAAAACTCCTTTTGCCTCGACCTTAGGGGTTTTTCGTAAGTCCTGTTAGAGCTATTCCCTTAGATAATATTTTATTTTTTTGCCATATTAGACAAAATCTCCCCCAGCTCCATTGGCACAGGAAAGACTATAGTAGAGTTATTAGTCCCTGCGATGGCAGCCAAGGTTTGTAAATAACGTAACTGCATCGCTTGGGGTTGTTGGGCAAGAACTTGAGCTGCTTGTAATAATTTTTCAGAAGCTTGTAATTCACCCTCTGCATGAATTACCTTGGCGCGTCTATCACGCTCTGCTTCTGCTTGTTTAGCAATCGCACGAATCATACTCTCATCTAAATCCACGCGCTTTATTTCAACAGTGGACACTTTCACCCCCCAATTATCCGTTTGCGAATCTAATATTTTTTGCACATCAATATTCAAACGGTCGCGTTCCGAGAGCATCTCATCTAAATCATGTTGACCCAAGACCGAACGTAAAGTGGTTTGTGCTAATTGGCTTGTAGCCTCTAAATAATTTTCCACTTGAATAATCGCATGTTCTGGTACTACCACTCGAAAATAGAGGACAGCATTTACACGAACAGAGACGTTATCTTTAGAAATCACATCTTGGCTTGGTACATCCATGACTATAGTTCTTAAATCAACACGAACCACTTGCTGTAAGATAGGAATTAATATAATAAGTCCTGGTCCCTTTACTTTCCAAAATCGTCCTAGCATAAAAACAACCCCGCGCTCATATTCACGGAATACTTTAAATGTGAACATAAATAATAATCCTAAAATGATTATTAATACCCCCCAAAAAGCGACCATATTACTCTCCTTAAATACCCATTATTAATTAAGTTGCTTCCTCTTCTACTTCCAGTAATAGCCCTTTTGCTTGTATGACGCGAATGCTTGTATCAGCAGCAATAGGAACTTTAGCCTGCACACTCCAAATCTCTCCTCTTATCACTGCTTGGCCTTGTAAATTGATTGGCTCTAAGGTCCTTCCCTTGGCACCTACTAAGGTTAATAGACCATTTTTCACTGTCTGACGACGAGTTTTGAATACAGCCCCAAACATAATCACAAAAATTAATATATTATTAAGCGCCATAATCCAAATAGCTGACCAGGCAATCCTATAACCCACATCATTGGTATTAATTAACATAATAGAGCCTAAAATAAAGCCCACGGTACCCCCTAAACCTAGAATGCCAAAACTGGGTGCAAAGCCCTCTGCAATGATAAAAAAAAGTCCTAAGATAAGCAGACTAAATCCCAGATAGTTAATAGGTAATAGTTGTAAAGCATACAGCGCTATTAACAGCGCAAGTGAACCGATAACACCAGGCAATACAAAGCCGGGATTAAATAGTTCAAAGAAAATTCCATACATACCGATGAGTAGTAAGAGATAAGCAATAGTAGGGCTGGTAATAATACTTAAAAAATCTGTAATCCAATCAGGCTCTATCCCTTCAATTTGTGGGTTTAGGGTATTTAATACAAGTTCCTTATTATTTTGTCGCACTTTAGTCCCATTTAATTGCCTCAATAAATCCTTAACATCAGAGGCAATATAATTAATTACTCCTGCATGTAAGGCTTCTCCTGAAGTCATAGAACTAGCATTTAATACAGCCTTTTCTGCAAAATCCGCATCTCGGTTACGAAGTTGTGCTAAGGAGCGAATCGTAGCTAAGGAGTCATTCATTATTTTTCGATCTTCTGTTGTTTTATTAGCGTTCTTATTCGAATCTAGTGCGCCTCCCAAATGAACGGGGCTTGCGGCTCCTAACTCAGTTCCTGGAGCCATTGCTGCAACGGTACTGGCATAGATTAGATAAGTTCCTGCACTTGCAGCTCGCGCGCCCTTAGGGCTGACAAAAGCCACTATAGGAACTTTCGAGGATAAAAATCTTTGGATAATAACCCGTGTAGAAGCATCTAGCCCTCCAGGCGTATCTAAGAGCACTAAAATCAGATCTGCTGTTTGTCCTTTATTTATTCCACGAATGATGTAATCAGTTGTAGCCGGTCCTATGGGACCCTTAATACTTAACTCTACTATATGCGATGCATGGAGAGGTTTTACAGAGAGAAGAAGAACTAGGGATAAAAATGAAAATAAAACACAAAAACTCCTTTTAAAATGAGCAACAGCCCGTTGCATAATGCAGGATATAGACATACAGCTGTCCTTGTGAGCAGTTGTTTATATGATAAAAGATAGCACAATTTTGAAAGGAAATACTCCCGTGGAGTCAGAAATAGAGACAGGACTTATAGGAGCTAGCCTATCAGCCCTGTCTCTATTATTTAGAAATAAACACCTATTTGTGCTGATACTGTATCAGAACCTTTTCCAGTTCCCACGGTATTGATGTTGGGAGGAAAGGTAGCTAATACTGAGTTAGCACCGTTTGCAAATTGACTGGCAGCATAGTCAATATCGTGACGATATTCTATGCTTTCTACGGTGTCCTTCCAAATAGAAATGTTAAAAACACCGATAAAACGTTGTAAAGGTAAATTTAATGCAAGAGCATCATGAGACCATTGATACCCTGCGCCAATTGATGAAGGGCGGTTAAATGCTTTAAAGGTCACGTTCGCTTCTAGTTGACCTGACTGTGGCCTCGCACCGTGATCATTCATGCTTAAGTCCTGGCTTCTAAATGGCTCAGTTACTGTAAGCCATTCAGCAGAGAAATTGTAGCGATCAATACCAATATTTCCATGGATATCAAGAGCAGGTGTTTTACGAACCCACTCATTACCATTAATTTGTGAACCAAAACCGCCAAACGTTGTACCAGGAGTAGAAGCGGTGATTTGCATACCGGCAGCATCATCTATAGAGCTGATATAGCTTGCGCCAACTTCTCCATTAATATCCTGCTTCGCAAAGATATAACCAAGGTTAAGTCCACCGACCCCAGATTTACCCAAAGTCGTATCACTTTTATAACCATATATTGCAGCAAATGGGCCAGATTCCTCTTGCGATTTGTAACCAAAAATGAAGGGTCTTGATTTAGTACGAGCCATATTCATTGTTAAAGGCGCACTAATCATTGCACTAGAGTAACGGCCGAAAGGTACATATAATTGTCCGGCCGTAAAATATAAGGGTGTTTTATCTAAATTCCCGATGTTCACAAATCCCATATTTAAGTTGAATGCAGAATTGTTAATTCGAGGACCAACTGAAGGAGGGCTTTCATCGAAAGCAATTGCGATATAGGCTTCTACATTCTGATTTAATGCGGCAGCAAAATCTATTTCACTAGAGCCTAAAGTAACATCACCATCTGTCTTTCCTACATAAGGACGATTAATGGTTGCTTGTGGTTCCGCTTTACCACTGATGGCAATAATAGGCATTTCTGGTGCGGGATAACCTATGCGCTTATATGCTCTATATAAACGACGTCTTTGCTGCATTAAACGGATATCACGGTTAATACTAGAAATATTGACTATATAGTCTGAACCATCAAAAGCAGGTCTATCACCAAGGAAGGGGGAGCTAATAACAGGCGTACCAGCAATGTAGGTAACCACATGATTATCTGCTACAAGCGCTGTAGGATAAAAACCTATAGACTCAGGATGAGCTTCTGGAGCATGTACTGTTAGATTAGAAGTATGAAACCCTTCTGCTTTATTTTTAGGTTTAGCTGGAACTCGAGGAGTTGATGGCGCTTTGCCCTCTTCTTCTTCAACTTGTTCCTGTTTGTTTTGAGTATTTAATTTACCTTGTAATTGAGCAAGTTGGGCTTGTAAGGCCTGAGTTTGCCGTTGCAATAGATGAATTTGCTGTTGTAATTGCTGATCTTGTTCCGCATAAAGTGGTGATGAGAAACAAACCATAGCCAATAAAATTTTTTTTAACTTCATGCGGCATACCCCTGCTTATTATTTTTACTTCCTGACCGAACGGAGCAAGGATTATATCGTGACAAATAAAGACTGGCTAGGACTAATAAGCAAAAAAAGTTCATCATGTAAAATGGGTCATCAATAGATTTCTTTAGAATCGTGCTGGACAGAAAGAAGCGAGGAAGCATGCGGCTTGGAACAGGAGTATACACTCTCCTCCAGTAGCGTCTTTTGAAAAAGATCTTATAGCTCATTTAAACCCAACAATTCATCGACTACATGAGAGAGCATGACTATCAGGTTAAAAATTAATATGGAAGCAAAGCTTATCTAAAAAAAATTTTCAATAAAAAAGACCCATCATAAAGATGGGCCTTTTTATTATATAATCTTAGAAAACTAAGAATTATACATTACCAACATATTTCAGGCCGAAATATGGGCCAGTGAAAGCAATGTTGCCTTCATGAATTGTTGGAGTACCTGAAGCAGCAGATGGTAGAGTACTGTGATGAACATTTAAGTAATCAACCCACATGTAACCAGCATCAAGAGTTAAATCACCTTGAGCCATTGCATAAGTGTAGTTAGCACCTAATTTAGCTTCGAACTGAGGAACAACAGTAGTTCTAGAACCAGAGTAGTAAGCAGCAGGTAGAAGAACAGCATCAGTGAAGCTGCTTGTACCAACTAATAGAGCAGCAGCGCCTTTACCATACACACCGAAGCCATTACCAAAACCATAGTTCATGTCTAAACCAGCACGTGGACCAAAGCCATTGAACTCATTGTTGAAGCCAACAGTATTATAGCCAGCAAATACTATAGGATTACCTTTAGCATTTAAACGTGAGTACTGAACACCACCATGGAAACGCATTCTGTTAGTAGCGCTGAAGTCAACAGTTTGACCTAATTCAACGTTTACTTCATCCCAATTACCTTCGAAATGATTGTAATCAACTACGCGTGGGAAGTAGAAAGTTGCATCATGGTCTAAATGGTTCCAGTTAACATTAATGTCGTTACCTGTACCATAATGATAACCAGCTTCTAATGCAAAGCCCCAATCCCAATCATCACTGAATGTATTGAATACGCCACCATTACCTGGAGTAGTGAAGTAACCAAAAGGACCGCTAGCAACAGGTTGTAAATATAATGCATAACCACCGATTTCCCATGCAGTTCTTTCGCAAGGAACTGTAACATTACCTGGTGTGCAAACTGGTCCCATAGTACCAGCGAATACTGCACTGCTTCCTAAAGCAAGAACAGCTACCGCTGTTTTTTTCAAATTTAACATGCTTATCTCCACTTTTTTTATTATTAATTCCCGTTTGTTACTAATTTAAAAATAATCAGCAACAGTACGCTGTTTTCGCTCTAATCGAGAACGTACCTGGATGAATTATCCAGCTGGACTTTAATAAAGTCAACAGTATTGCTGAAATTTCTTAAAAAGTTTCCCAATTATACATTGCCAACATACTTCAAGCCAACATATGGACCAGAAGCCGCGAAGCTACCATCATGAACAACACCCGCCGTTGTAGCAGTATTATGATGGACATTTAAGTAATCAAACCACATGTAGCCGGCATCAAGAGTTAAATCACCTTGAGCCATTGTATACATGTAATTAGCACCTAATTTAGCTTCAAACTCTGGAACCACAGCGGTTCTAGAGCCTGAAAGTGTACCTACAGCAACTAAATCAGTAAAGCTGCTGGTGCCTACTAGTATTGCAGCAGCGCCCTTGCCATAGATGCCAAAGCCATTACCAAAACTATAATTCATATCTAAACCAGCACGTGGTCCAAAACCATTATAATCGGAATTAAAGCCTGTCAAAAGCAATCCACGATTAATAGAGGAGTTGATACGTGAGTACTGAACACCGCCATGGAAACGCATTCTGTTAGTGGCACTTAAATCAACAGTTTGACCTAACTCGACGTTAACTTCGTCCCAATTAGTTTCATAATGGCGAATATCCGCTAAGGATACAAAATGGTCGGAATCAAAGTTTACATGGTTCCAATTCACATTAATATCGTTACCCGTTCCATAATGATATGCTGCTTCTAAAGCGAAGCCCCAGTCCCAGCCTGCATCAATCTCATTAAAAGTACTACCAAAAGTACCTAAGTAAGCAAAGGGTCCTGTATGAACTGGTTGTAAATATAAGGCAGAGCCACCAATTTCCCAAGCAGTTCTTTCGCAAGGAACTGTAACATTACCAGGGGTGCAAACTGGTCCCATAGTACCAGCGAATACTGCACTGCTTCCTAAAGCAAGAACAGCCACGGCTGTTTTTTTCAAAGTTAACATGCCTTGCCTCCACTAGAATATTAATATGAGTGTTCATCATGAAAAACTCATAGTACACATCGTTCCCTTACATGCATTCATGCGAGCATAAAGCGTGCAATGATATGAGTATTTGCACTGTTTTTTAATAAGTCAAGGAAATAGAGGAAAAAAGTTGAATATTTTCAAAAAGATAGCGACGATTTACTCAATGGATCTATTTTTTGAGCACACTGATAACTACGCGTCTATTAGCAGCGCGCCCCTCATCGGTGTCATTTCTAGCAACGGGTTGCTGTGCGCCAACCCAAGTAACATATAATTTTTTCTTTGGAAATCCTAAAGAAAGTAAATAATTTCCTACTGCTTCTGCACGAAATTGAGATATCGCATTATTATAACCTTTACGGCCGCTATCATCCGCATATCCGACAACGCGCACTACTTCAACTTGTTTATCAGCTTCCTCATATTGTACAATTTTGCGCAATTGGCTCTTATCTTCGTCAGAAATAATCCGACTATCGGAGGTAAAATGTAAGATGTTCTCTTTAATATCGTTGTAATTAAAGGTTAATAAGCTACCTAGGCAACGTTGATATTTTGCATATACTTTTTGAAAGCGAATAGGGGACAAAATAATAGTCGTTGTAAATCCTTGCTCATTCCGATAATTAAAATTAGCTTGGTATCCTTGGGATAAAAAAGATAACAATTTTAGCGCTGGATCTCGAGTTAAGAAAATACCGTACTCCCCCGGCTTAATAAAAGATTTTGCTACCATATAATTACGTCCTGCTTTCCATACTGGAGGACTGGCTAATACTAATGCGGGTAAAGTACGCTGGACCTGCTCCCAAGTACGCAAAATAAAATGGGGTTTTTTAGTGGCATATTGTTCAAAATAACCCACTCCATAATTAGGAATAGCTAAAGATAGGCCACAGCGTAGGGGATTGCCAGTCATACGCCATACTTCTTCACCCATAGGACTCGCGAAATCAAGATGAGTTACTTCAGTAAATCCTAAAGAGGAAATAAAACAAGAAGCATACACTCCCGTTTTAATCCATTGAATCCATCTGAGATCATTTGCCATCTTTACTCATCCTAAGTCGGCTAATTCGTGTTATCCTTGGCTATCGGCAAAGCAACTTTATTCTTTATTATATGCAAACCCTAACCATTAATCGCCCTGATGATTGGCATGTCCATTTTCGTGATGGAGAACTTTTAAACCATACAGTACCTGCAACAGCAGCTCATTTCTCCAGAGCATTAGTCATGCCTAATCTTAAACCTGCCTTAACTACTGTGGATGCAATTAAAAGATACAGAGAAAAAATTATTGCTACTACTTCTAAAGATAGTACATTTATCCCATATATGACGTTTTATTTAAATGAATCAGTTCAAGGAAATGAGCTAGAACAGGCTGCCAAGATTCCTTATATTTTAGGTGCAAAGCTTTATCCAGCTGGCGCAACAACTAATTCTGAGGCAGGCGCTAAATCCTTAGTTGCTCTTTATCCCCTTTTAGAGTTAATGCAAAAACATGACTTAGTATTACAAATTCATGGCGAAGTAACTCATAGTGATATTTTTGAACGAGAAGCATTATTTATAGAAGAATATCTAAAACCTATAATTAAAAACTTTCCAGCATTAAGAATTGTATTAGAACATATTTCTACAAAAGCAGCAGTTGAATTTGTTACTCAGGCTCCCTCCACTGTAGCAGCAACAATAACTGCCCATCATTTATTATATAATCGTAATCATTTACTAGCCGGTGGAATTAGACCTCATTATTATTGTTTACCCATTTTAAAACATGAACAGGATCAAAAAGCACTACAACAAGCAGCTATTAGCGGCAATCCTAAGTTTTTTGCTGGAACAGACAGCGCCCCTCATGCAGTAACAACTAAAGAACATGCCTGTGGTTGCGCAGGTATTTATTCCGCACCCTTCGCATTAGCTTTTTATACTCAAGTATTTGCCAACTTAAATAAGTTAGATCGTCTTAATCATTTTATGAGTTATTATGGCGCCGAATTTTATCACTTAGCTATCAATTCAAATAAAATTGAACTGCTACAAAAACCACAGACAGTTCCCTTATTCATGCCCTTGGGTTCTAATACTGTTGTACCTATGGCAGCCGGTGAAACTATAGAATGGAGCGTTGCGAATGAAAATGCGTAAAGCTATTCTAAGTGCGAATATAAAAGAGCGTTTTCGTGGCTTTTTACCTGTGATTGTTGACATAGAAACCGCTGGAATTGATCCGCAAAAAAATGCTCTTTTAGAAATATGTATTGTATTCATTAGCATGGACGAACAGGGTTTACTACAGAGAAAAGAAAGTCATTTTGAGCATATTATTCCCTTTCCTGGAGCTGAATTAGATCAAAAGTCTCTGGATTTTATTCAAGTAGATCCTTTTCAACCGCTACGCTTTGCCATAGAGGAAAAACCTGCGCTAGCGCGCTTATTTCAATTGGTTCAGAAGGAATTAAAAAAAACACATTGCCAAAGAGCAGTATTAGTAGGGCATAATGCCTGGTTTGATTTATTGTTTTTAAAAGAAGCGGTTAAAAGAACTGGACTAAGCTTTCCTTTTCATGCCTTTACTTGTTTTGACACGGCAACCTTAGGTGGCTTTATTTATGGCCAAACGGTTTTAGCCAAAGCCGCTCAAGCAGCAGGCTTAGCCTTTGATCCTAATGAGGCACATTCCGCTATTTATGATGCAGAAATAACAGCCGATCTGTTTTGTATAATGGTTAATACATGGCGAGAAATGATTCTTTGAATACTTACGCCACAATTAGAACAGAATCCAGGATGGTCTGGAAAAAATCGCGATCAATTAAATACAATCATCAATCGCTATGGAATAAATGGCTCTAATTACAATAGCCAAAATAAGCCCGTAGCGGCCTTTGATTGAGACAATACCATCATGAAAAATGATATTGGTGAAGCGACTTTATTATGGATGATGACTCATAATAAGCTAAAACGCCCCCGAAGTTTTAAACAAATGAACCCTTGGCTTAGTGACGTCGTGATACAAAAGCTTGAAAAAAACTTTGCCGGTACTGCAAGTAATTTACCTACAGCCAATAAACCTGAATGTGCGGATACTATCTTAGATATTTGCCAGCCTTCTCCTGGAAATAGCGAATATTATCTTCAACAAGCGAGTAGTTGAAACTACGCCTAATGCTATGAGGTATTAAGAGCGTCATTCATCGGTCTTCCCCCACCAATCACCTGTGATGGGATGGCAACTACAGCTTCATCCATGATTTCTACAACCGATTTTTCAGATAGACGCCTTCTATAATATGGATCCGAAGGTGGCAGATCATACATAGTATAAAAATCATGCAGTGTCGGAGCGGTCTGTGATGCAACTAAGCGCTCAGGCAGTCTCAATATAGCATCCATAGCCCTATGTGCTCGGCGACCCTTACGACCACTGGCGGTCGACTAACGGCATGAGCCACAGCTTCGGCTTCTGGAAATAAATCCCGATCTACTTCCTGAAAAAATAGCACAAGACGATCCTTGAGATCTTGAAGATAGATGCCATGAGCACATACACCGCATATAATCATCATTGCAAACTCAAGTGCCATTGAAGGCAGCAATTTATTACCTCTAAGGCCCTCTATGGATTTGATCAGGACTAAGACTGCTTTTATCAAAAATATTTTTTCTTGCTTAAACTGTCTACTGGTTGTAGGCCGTAGTCTCGTAAAATTAATTTGTTCTGTAGGCAATAAAGACTTTGGCTTTATAAGCAATATACTCAAGGGGATTTCGCGAGTACCTCAGAGGATTAGGCCAGGTCGTCATTTACCTAGACAATCTAGAAAACCAATTAACAAATGGAAAACAGTAATAGAATTAAGGTCAATTATGCTTAACCGAATGCCATTGGGTTGACAATTGGACCTTGTGCCTATTTAGGCCTACGCGAATAAGTCACAGAGCGTAGGCCTAGAGGAGGCTCAGGTCTATTGATTTCACTTATAAATCAAAATCAATACCTACCGTACCCATATTGTAATACTGAGGCTTTATGCTCACTAGCCAAGGGGAAGTAGCTACATGCCCTGGAACCACAGTTGAGCCAAAAGTGTAATTTGTTTGAGAGAGGTATAGAAACCTGTATTCAGCAAAGACACTTGTATGAGGATTTAAATCAAAGTGCACTCCCACTTTGGGCTGTGCGGCAAAGGCGACTGCTTTATCACTGGTCTCGGAGTTGTAATGGTTAACTCCAGGTTCTGCAGGGCTAGTTTGTGTTGCGGTAGCATTCGAAATGGATACCACTGCTGAGCCTATACCAACACCCACGTAAGGTTTAAATTTTCCAAATACTGAATTGTTAGCGTTTAAGACAGCATTAACAAGAAAGACACCTGTTTCTAAGGGATAGTTAACAAAAAAATCGTGTTCGGAAAGCCTTGTTGTGTCATTACCGATCTCGTGGCCCTCTATGTTAGCTCCTCCTATGTAGTAACCTTCTAACTCTGCAGCAGGCGTTACCGGAAAATACCTCCCTATATTATTAAGCCAGGCATACCCAATATGGCCTCCTACCATTCCCATAGAGCTGCTCTCCCCTGTACCAAAGGCATTAACAGCTAAAGGACCGCCAACGTCTTCAAAGTAAAAGGCTGTTCCAGATTGTCTGATATCACCACTAGTTATTGCACCGCCACCGCCAAAAACACCTACATAGATTTTATCCTGTGAATTAATGGATTCAGGCCCCATAGCCCCGCTATAAGCGATTGAGGCCGACAATGCCAATAAACATCCAGAGACGGCTTTACCAGCCATTTTCTTAATTATTCTATCCAATTTCATACTCTCCTTTATGATGTTATCCAATAGACCTCTTTCGAAACCCCGATCACCCCAACTCCATGTTATAAATTGAAGCAATTAAGTTAAATCGTAATCCAAATCGTTTCCGTCTATTTCTATATCTATCTGATATTATTTTGAATCTTTTAAGCATCCCAATAACGTTTTCA
>CANJQE010000071.1 GCA_947476305.1 Legionellaceae bacterium | reverse complement strand
AGCGTAGATTTTGAGGCCCGAAGGGGGATCAAAATCAAGGGGGACCAGGACGGCCAGGGCCGCCGGAGGCATACTTGTCGCCTGTTTTTGTCCCTGCCGGGGACTTGGATGTCCCGGCAGGTTTCTCAAAAACAGGCGACACGCTGCCGTGATAGGCCGTTAATAAATTATCTTTAATCAACCTTATTCCTTCTAAAGCGATTGCTTCAGCCATTGGATGATAAGAGGAGGCACAATAAGCCTCTAAACAATGCGATAAGGCATCCATTCCTGTGGCTGCAGTTAATTTAGGCGGTAAAGTATACGTTAATTCAGGATCTAAAATAACCAGCTTTGGCAACATGTGTGGATGAAAAATAATTTTCTTAACATGATGGACTGTATCCGTAATGACTGAGGCACGACCTACTTCAGAACCCGTGCCAGCAGTAGTTGGAATAGCAATAACTGGGGCCATAGTCTCTACACGAACTTTTTTCCAATTATCTCCAAGATCTTCAAAATCCCAGAGTGGCAATTCTTGCCCAACCATTAAGGCAATCGCTTTAGCAGTGTCTAAACTTGAACCACCACCAAAGGCAATCACTCCATCATGGTGTCCAATACAATAAGCTTGCACGCCATCTAATACATTTTGCTCTGTTGGATTGGCTTGAATTTGCGAAAAAACACCTACTTTTAATTCTGCTGTCTGACAAAGATGTAGTAGTTTGCTGATAAAAGGAGAACTTGCTAAACCAGGATCAGTAATTATTAAAGGAGCTTTTATGTCTAATTCCACGCAGCTATCAGCCAATTCATTGATGCGTCCAGCCCCTACGTGTATACGGGTAGGATAATTCCAATTGCTAATTAAAAAATTTTTATTCATTTTTACTACGTCCATAATACTAAGTGTTAGTTCAAAATAAGAGAATAAGCAAATATAGAGCCTATTCACAGCAGCACAGGACTTAGAAAAACCCCCAAGGTCGAGGCAAAAGAAGTTTTTAATGAGGGAGTTTAGATATACTAAATGACCGAATTAAAATCTTCTTTTAACGAAGAGATTGGGCATTTTTCCTAAGTACTAAAACCTAATCCGCACCTACCTTTATATGAAATGACTTAGGTCTAGTTAAATAATCATAACCCAAAGTAGATAAAGTACATCCCCTGCCCGATTTTTTTAGGCCTGTCCAAGCTAAGGCAGGATCCAAATAATCACAGCGATTAATAAAAAAGGTTCCTGTATTTAATTGTTCACCTAGAGCAATTCCACTGGGAATATCTTTAGTAAATACGGCTGCTGTTAAACCATAGTCACTATCATTCATTAACTCTATGGCTTCTTCATCGCTTGCAACGGGCATAATGCCGACAACAGGGCCAAAAGACTCTTCCGTCATTATCCGCATTTTATGAGTTACCTCAGTCAATACTTGGGGCGCTAAATAAGGCGTTCCTTCTTTATCCATAGGAAAATCAAGAGGGTTTATGTGAACCGTAGCGCCTTGCTCTACCGCTTCTTTTATTTGCTCTCTTACAAAATCCGCTGCTGAAGCACGCACCATAGGACCTAAAGTTGTTTGCGGATCGTCGGCTCGTCCTAAGTGATATTGCTTAACCAAAGCTACGGCTTTAGCAACAAAGTCCTGATAAAGCGATTGATGTACATAAACACGCTCAATACCACAACAAGATTGGCCTGAATTAAAAAAAGCCCCATCCATGGTTATGGCAACCGCATAATCTATATCTGCATCCTCTCTAACATAAGCAGGATCCTTACCACCAAGTTCTAGCCCTATAGGAATAAAACGTCCTGCAGCACTACGTTCAATCTGCGCGCCCGCCTCAACCGACCCAGTAAAAGCCACGGCATCCACTAAAGGAGATTGGATACATCGTTCCGTTTCTTCATGGCTTAAATGGAGGTAGTTAAATACCCCTTCCGATAAACCAGCAGACTTAAAGGCTTCCGCAAACCGCTCTGCAACTAAAGGAGTCTGTGCTGAATGTTTTAGCACAACGCTATTACCTGCCATTAGAGCAGGAATAATGGTATTTACTGCGGTTAAAAAAGGGTAGTTCCAGGGAGCTATAACTAAAACAAGCCCCAAAGGCTCCTGTTTAATATAACGAATAAAACCTAATTTCTCCGGCATACGTATTTCTGCTAAAGAAGCTCTTGCCTGATCAATCATGTATCGTGCTCGCTCCTCAAGCCCCCTCAATTCATTTTTAGCATAACGAATAGGCCGTCCCATTTGCCAACACAACTCCTGGCCTATAACTTCTTTATTAGCGACTAAATAATCTACCGCTGCGTGACAATATTGTTCACGAGTAGAAAAGGAAGAGTGCTTCCATTCTTGTTGCGCCCTTTTTGCTGTAGATAAAACGGCTTGTATTTCTTGTTTTGTGGCATAAGCTCGTTCTACATATAAGGAATTATCAATAGGGGAATAGGTTTTTAAAGTGGGTGTCATGTGTAATCCAATTTTTTCTAAATTATTTCAAAATACCGATCTAATTCCCAATCAGTAATATGTTTTCTAAATTCACGCTCTTCCCATTCGCGAGTAGCTGCAAAATGAGACACAAAGTCATGACCAAATAATTCCTTCGCGGCCGTGGACTGTTTTAAATTTTGTGCAGCATCCCATAAAGTACTCGGTAAATTCAGTTCTTTATTATGTGTTTGCGTGTATGAGTTTCCTGTTACCTCAGCTTCAGGCTCTAATTGATGCTCAACCCCGTACAGTCCAGAGCCAATCGCTGCCGCTAAAGCAAGATAAGGGTTAGCATCTGCCGAGCCTAAACGATATTCAATACGCTGACTTTTTTCACTACCTGGAATGATGCGTAAGGCGGTAGTTCTATTCTCAACGCCCCAAGTAGCTATGGTAGGCGCCCACGCCCCAGGAATAAGGCGAGTATAACTATTAATGGTTGGAGAAAACAGTGCTAAAAATTCAGGCATCAAGCGCTGTTGGCCGGCTAAAAATTGCCGTTGAATGGTACTCATGTTATGTGCTTGGCCTGCTTCGTAGAATGCAGAACGTCCATTTTCTTTATGTCTTAATGACAAATGAATGTGGCCACTTTGACCGGGATAGTTTAGAGACCATTTAGCCATAAAAGTCGCCATTTTATTATTGCGTTGCGCTAAAACTTTCATAAAGGTTTTAAATAAAGCAGCCTTATCTCCTGCTGCTTCTACTTTATCAAATTTTAAAGCTACTTCTAAAACACCAGGGCCAGTTTCTGTATGCAAACCCTCGATAGGAAAATCCATGAGTTCGCTCATCTCCAAAATTTGCTGATAGAATTCGGAATGAACAGTATTACGAATAACGGAATAACCAAAATTATCTGGAGTAAAGGTTTTTAGATTACGATAGCCTTTTTCTCGCACACTCTCTGGTGTTTCATCAAACATAAAAAACTCATATTCTAAAGCACCAAAAACATCAAATCCCATCGTCTCTGCTTTTTGTAGTACGCGGCGTAATAAGGCTCGAGGACAAATAGCTTCAGCTGAGCCTGAGAATTCACCAAGAAATAATAAAGTATCTTCGAAATATAAATCACGACAACTTTCAGGAATAATACGCACTTGAGCATCTGGATAACCCGTATGCCATCCGGTGTATTGTGTATTGTCGTACAAACGGTCTTTTAAATCCCAACCCAAAATAACATTACAAAAAGAAAAACCCTGCTCAAGGGCACTAAAAAATTTATCCCGTCCCATATATTTACCAAGCAATACCCCATCGATATCAAAAACACCCACCTTCACATGAGCTAATTTTCTTTCTTCGACAATACGTTTTACATCGGCAATGGTTTTTACTTCTCTGGGATTTAACATAACATATCCTTATGTTTTAGCAGAAAGACTCTTGATGTTGTTTATAATTGCATAGAGAAAGAAGAACGTAAAGAATTGAACTCAGGAAAGAGCGAGACAGTTTTTAAAAGCTGCATTTTTTAAACCTACCTCCGTCTACCCTTGTCAGTGAAGTTAAACATTGAGGTGCTCTCTACCTCTTCTACCTCTGAATATCGGCGAGTAAACCCTTTGGGAGCAAACATACCCGCTAAAGAAGGTTTACTTGTGGCCTCTGAAGAAAAAGAGGTAGGAGTAGTATCAGCGCCTCCTCCTATAACGGACTCTGCTTCTTTCTGATATCCAGCTCCCGCGTTAGCGGCATCCTTATAATCAGATATAATTACACCCATTGGGCTATAGCTTGTTGCAGGAGAAGCAGTAACCGGTAGAGCGGTTGCTGCACCGCCAGGAGAGATATTCAGCGTATCTAATACTCGATTAAATTGTACCTCTGAATAATTACCGAATCCTTGATGTTCTGCAGGGCTTAATACAGAATATTGACCTTGCACGACAAAGCTTTTCATTTGTTCTTGAAATGCATAAGCCATTTCTCTTAACTTGTCTTTATTTGCCTCTAAATACTCTGTAAATCCTTGAATTCTCGGGGCTTGCTTAAGCAAGGTTGTACGCCGTTCGATTAAAAAATCACTGTACTCTGCCGCACCAGCCGGAATAAACGTGTCAACAAATTGTTTAAAATATGCATCAGGAACCAAGAGTAATTTAAATAGAGTTTCAAGCTTCTCTTGTTGAAATTGGGCACTATTTCCAATATCAGAAGCGACTATATCGCTCGCACTAGCCAGACTTCCTTCAATATAAAGATCAAGCCAGTTATGAGCTTTGTAGGTCATAGGAAAGGGTAGGCGATTGATTTGAGCCGCATTAATCCCCCCAGTATGCTTAGGAAATTGCGCATTACTTCGCATGGAAGCAAAAGACCAATCACCATCAATTTTATACACTACCTTATCATTACCTAAACCTATATTACCGTTCTTTAAATCTGCTTCATGAACAAAATATGCGCCGACAATAATACAGCCGAGCCCTTTATAAGTTCCATCATTAAATTTGGCTTGTTCATTTTCGGGTAAGGGTTTAAAACCTGGAACTTCTTTTGACAGAATATAATAAACATTGCTAACAGGATTATAGGCTAAACGCGTTTCCACTTGATTAGGAATAATTAATCTTAAAAACTCTTGAGCCAACCATTCTCTGCGTGCTTTGGCTGGTGATTCAAGTTCCTTTCTATACCATACTGCAGAAGAATCAGGAATAGTGCCTTTATCCACGGTATGACTCATTTTAACAGCAGAAACAACTAATCCTGCAGATACAAAATCCTTTATATCTATTGGAATAAAAGACCCACCAGAGAAATCTTTTAAATCATCTAACTCTGAAGATACATCGGGGGCCATGTCGTGCCGAGAAGTAACCTTTAGTACCTTTGGATCTCGAATCGGCATACACCACTCATTATTAATAATTGTTATTCTATAATTGTACATTAGATGAACAGTCAATTCAATGCCAAACCGAATAAAGTCACTTTATTTATAAGAAAAAAATCCTGAATATTCTTGCCTCTTATTTATTAAATATGAAAATATTTTGACTTGTTAAGCAAATCTTAAGCTTGGTTGTGCAAAAATATACTAAAAATAGGCTAAAATAATCATAATTAATACACAAAGTGAATCTTAGGAGAACAAAATGCCCTTTCGAATAGATTTGAGCAACATACAAAACCCCAAGGTGTGGACTTCGGATTCAGAGACTCCTCTCGCATATGAATTACAAAGACTATATGATTCAGAGGACTCAGAAGCTTATGCTAAAAAGCTTGCTGAACTAAGAGCAAAAATTGTAGAGGAAGAAGGTCCAACAGCTAAAGACCACCATGACTTTAGATTAACTGATGGAAAAATTTTTGAAATTTGGGATAAGAATGTAAAACAAGCTGTCTCTATTCAATTTATGGTTAAAGGCTCTGTAATAACTTGGTCTTTTAATGCCCCTAAAGACGTTACTCAACAATCATGGCGTGATGAAGTATTTAATACGGCTGCCATTGCTCATCAAAGCGTGGGACATGGTTGTGAAACCTATTATCGTGGTAGTAATGCCTATCATTTGAAAAAAATGCATTCACACAGAGGTGAATCAGACTATAACCATAACCACTATCGTTTAAAACAAGACATGCCTTTAACTCCTAAAGAAGTTGAAGAGCATTTAAGAGCGTTTTATAACCAAAAAACGGGTAAAAAATTCCTTCCACACCCAGGTGAGGTTGAATCAATCATCAATAAATATAAAATTTATTGGGCGGAATATGATTTAGATCCACGTTATAGTAAATATTATCCTTTAGTAGATTCCAGCAAAAGAAGAGTATTTTTTGACCAGTTATTAGCAGCGACAAATCCCAAACAACAAGATGAAGCTGTTCATGCGTTTTTAAGTAAATTAAAAGTTAATATAGGACCGATTCCTAAAGCTGATACAGAGTTAACTAAAGCATTAATAGGACTTGGGACAGTAGCCGCGAAAGACATTGAAAAATTAAGAGCCGCCATGGAACGCGCTGCTAGCTCTGAATTTAAGGATCTAGAGGATGTGATGGATTTTGCAGTAGAAGCAAGATTACATCCTCCCGAAAAATACGCTGCCTTTATTCTCAGTTTTAATGAAGTCGTTAGTAAAGCCAACTTTACAAAAGACTTCGAAGTAATAAAAGGGAAGATGCCACCAGATGATAATGAGGTAAGTGAAGAAGACGATTACACCCCTTACCCATCAGTAGATGTACAGGGGCCACACTCAAGAGGCAGCAGTCCAAGCTCGTCTGTAAGCAGCGGTAGTCCCAGTGAGCAATATGATTCCGCTATAGATCAAATAATGACTTGGGATGATGACGTTGAATTTAAATTATTTGCTGAAGCATTAACTAACCGTTGTCGTAGTATTGATGATGTAACGTTAGGCACCTTAAGACCTGATGAATTCCGTAAGGCCTTACGTCTTTATAATGCAATGAAATGTTTAAATGATGGTAAAGTTAAAGTGGAAGGCGCCGGCGCAAGATTCTCTGAGGAGCTTTATACCTCAGTAACAAAAATGCGTTCAGAAATTAATGGGATGGTTAGTGTCGAGGAAGATCCCGGTGCGGCTTTAGCTCCTTTTTTTAAATGGATTAAAACAGCTCCTCCAAAATTAGAAGAGTGGTTAGCCTGGGTAGAAACTAATGGTTCCAGAGGACTGGGCGCAGAGATAGCACACACCAGAGAGCAACATGGCTCGCGAATAACCCGTTCTAGTTTCTTTGTTCCTATGGATGATAGAGGACCTAAAGCTGAGGTAGCATCTGTGTTCAACTTAAAGGCTAAAAGTAATAGCCCTGAAGATAAATTAGCATTTACTGCAAGACAATACCTTCAATCCATCATGCATTTACTAGGTGATGAAAAATATCTGCAAAAATCAAAGGTAGCGGATGTTGTAATTGATATTCTCGAGGGAAGAAAATCCATTGATAAGCTTCAACCGGCTTTAGAGGCTAATGCGCAATGGGATGAAGCTGAGAAAGTAGATCCAATCATCAAGGGTACCTTAACAGATTTAGTAGCTGCAACTCAGATGCTTAAAGCCCCGCCAACTGCTACAGCAACTTATTAGTAAAAAATTGCATAAAAATACTCCCGTAATTAATTACGGGAGTATTTTTTAATTTTTGTCTTAAAAATTAATTTTTTCTGTAAGTTCGGAATAAAGAGGAGAATAACCCTCCCCCATCCGCACCATGTACTCATAATTATATTAACCAACCTAGTCATTAATCAGTGCGAGAGATACAAAAATCTCAATGACCTAAGGGTCATTGAGATTTAATGATTAAACGAATTGAGGAATATTTGCGCCAGCACGTGCTTTAACACCATTAAGAAAATCTAAAGAGCGGTGTAGAGAAGCTAAATCTTTAGTATTTGTTTCAGCATTTGAATTTTGAATTTGTTGCTGATAGAGCTGAATCATATCTATTTTAGTATCTTTAGTAATACCACTTGCTTGCTGAATAGCCGTTATTTGCTTAAGAAAATTATGACCATCATCTTCAGATAATTTCCCTTGTTGCATTAAGCCTAAAGTCATGGCATTTAAATCATCAAAAGACATATTATTTACATCATAAGTGTTACTCGTTAGTTGAGTAAGCGAATCTTTCTCTTTATCTTTGTCCTTTTTAGCATGATGTGAAGTAATTTCACTAAATAGGTCTATAGCACCCATTGCTGCAGTAAGAGGATTTATTAACATAATAGTCCCTTATTCTTAGTTGTTTTGTCTTAATAGTTAGAGTATGCAGGTTTTATGCCAACTTTAATTCAGCTAAAATACCTTTTTGTATCCAATTTTTTAAATAGGTCGCAGCAGTCATAGCCACTTTATCAACTGAAATCCACTCACATAATCCTTCACATAAGGAAGAAAAAGATAGCCCCTGCCTTATACCATCTATCATCCAAGCCTCTTCTTTTCCTAGGCTATAATATTGAATAACATAATCTTGTGAACGCCATATAAGCCAAGACGTTGCAGTGGGCTCTTCAGCAAGATTAGGTAGTTCTTTATCTTCCACTAAAGTTCGCCATAAAGGAACCGCATTCCAAAAATAATTAACCCTTTGCATCGACGGGTGAGGAATAAAAGACAGTGCAGCCCAAGATTCAGGCGCCACAGCCCCAATTTCTTCAAGACTCACTGCAGCGGTATCTTGAGCGTCAAAAGCGAGCGTCATTTTCCATTCAAAATCGGCAAGCTCGGCTAAAAAAGTATAAGCTTTATCATAATAATTTTTTAAAAAAACCGATAATAAGTCACCATACCAACGAATAGATCGGTAGTAGGAAGGATGTACGTCAATAAAACGGCGACACATCTTTTGAAACTCTTCTGTTCCTAAATAACTATGTAAGGCAGGAAAAGTCGTAGTCAAGCATTCAATTAAACGTAACTGATAAGCATCGCGATAAATAGCTAAACGTTTCTCCGCAGAAACTTCTACGCTAGAAAGCACTGAAGGACTAATCGCTGAGTCCCCGTTTAAAATAAATTGTTGGAATTGCTGTTGTAATTGCGCTAATTCGCTCATACCACTGCCTCTTTCGCTAATACCCTTTCTGCAATTTGTTTTGCTTGTTGTAGTTCAGCTAATAAATCTGCAAAAGGCGGCATATTATCATCACGCTCTACCATAGTAGATACTGGGCCTAAATGATGAATCGTAGCTGCATATAAATCCCAAACCTCTTGGGCTATGGGTGCATCATGAGTATCAATAATATAATCACCATGATTGGAATGACCGGCTAAATGAATTTGAGCTACCCGAGATGCGGGCATTGCATGAATGTATTCTAAGGGATTAAATTGATGATTTACTGAGCTCACATAAACATTATTCACATCCAGCAAAATATAACAGCCTGCTTGTCGCACAATCTCGATAATAAAATCCCACTCCGACATCTCAGATTGTTTATAAGTTAAATAACTCGATACATTTTCGATTAAAATAGGACGTCCTAAACAATCTTGCACTTCTTGTATACGGGAAACGAGATGTTGTACCGCTTCATAAGTATAGGGAATAGGCAATAAATCATGAGCATTAATCCCTTTCACACCAGTCCAGCATAAATGATCAGAGATCCATTGCGGTTCAATACGCTTTACTAAATCACGCAATTGCGACAAATATTCTGAGTCAAAAGGATCGGTGCTGCCTAAAGAAAGTGAAACGCCATGCATGACTAGAGGATAGTGATCGCGGATTTTATCCAGGTAATATAGAGGCTTGCCTCCAGGAACCATGTAATTTTCAGTGAGGATTTCAAACCAATCAATAGCTGGTTTGCTAGTTAGAATTTCTTCGTAATAATCAGGGCGCAAACCTAAACCAAAACCAAGAAAGGGCATTTTAGGAGGAATAGAATTCTTTTTTACTACATCCATATAAGCCTTAGTTTAAGGCCAGACCTCATGAGAGGTCTGGCTAATACCAATAAAGATTAAGAGCCTACTTTACCACCAGCTTTTGTGCACTCATCTTCAGAAGCCATTTCAGCCATACCTTTACCTTTACAAGCGTTTTGGCCTTTGCAAGCGTTATCAGCAGTTTTGCAAGTGCTTTGTCCTTTACATGCATTACCACCAGTACAGTGAACTGTAGTAGCAGCACCAGCGGCAGGAGCATCATCAGCAAAAGCTGGAACAACAGCAAATAGAGCAGCAGCACCTACTGCAAGAGCAGCACCAGTTAATTGTAATTTGTTCATTTAATTCCCTTGTAAATTAATTTAAAATGATAAACCCTTGGCTAATTTTCATTTAGCCAAATTATTGTAGGAAGAAATAAGAAAAATTGTCAATAAGTACTTAGCTACTTGAATATTTTAATTTTTTAAAGTGCTATTTTTTAATAGTTTGAACCATTTTTGTCTATTTTTAGCCCCCATGTCCTCTTTTTTAATTGCATAATGAAGAACGTAGATGCCATCGCTGCCTTTGATAATCTTTTGCAACTCATCTTGTTGTAAATTTTTAGGTTGCTGAACTTGGAATTCAAAAATAACTGTCTTGCCTTGTTTCTCAATAAAATGAGAGCTATATACCACTCCAGATTTTTTTAGGTCGTTCAAAAAACGATTAGCAAATTCTTTCGCACTGACCTCTGCTAAACCCGGGATAAATTGGCTGGTAACAAGCTCCTGCCAATGATTAATATTTTGCCCGACAGGAATATATTCAATAGTAGTAATAGCTTCTTTATGCTCTCCCCAAACGGCTTTCCACGCTCTATTATCAAATTTAAGATCTTGCTTTTCATAAGACAATAACTGAGGATCCATAGGTTTTGTATCAATAGTCATTAAACTACAATACATTGCACCCTTGTAGTTATAATACTCAACACAATTAGGATTATTTTCTTTAGTTACTTTCACTACATTGGGAGGTAAAGAGTTATCCGTAGCCGCAGCGAAACTCTCTGTACAAAATAGAAGAGAAATAATACTCAAAATTAAATAATTCATTTATCGTTCATTTAGAAAAAAAACATGACTTAAGTGTAGATTAAAAGAAAAAAGAGGTCTAATTAGACCTCTTTTTAATAATGAGCCTTAAGGACGAACAATAATACGATTATCCACGTTTTGTACGCCTGGCACTTTACGCGCTATTTGTTCAGCCACGTCACTTTGGCGAATTTTCTTAACATAACCGCTTAATAGGACAACGTTCTGATTAGTTTGTACACGCACTTGACCAATGATTGGATCCCCACTGCGCATTAATGCATCTTGTACTGATTGGGCTAAATTAATTTCTGATGGAGGTGGTGTAAAACTAAATACATTGGCTATGGGATTAGAACTTGTAGTACTTTGACAGGCCGATATCAAAAATACACAAGCTACCACAGCCACCTTTAATAAATAATTGCGCATTACATTCTCCAAAAAATATTCTTATTTTTATTTATTGTATTAAACCATTTTTAATGCAAATTTTGGTGTTTTTCTAAGTTCTGTACGAGTCATTCTGACTTAGGTCGGCTTCTAGTGCAAGCATTCCTCGCTGATTAGACTTAAAAAATCCGGACCCTAAGTCGAAGAAAAATAGTTTGCATATCAATTACTTTTATAAAAACTGCTATACTATTTTTTAAATCAAACCTACAGGACGTAGTGATGAACAATCCAGGAAAAAAAAGCACTCCAAGCATGAAAAAAGTGAACGGTGAATTAAAAAAAAAAAAACCCGGAGTAAATCAAGCTAAAGAAACTGATCCTCCTGAAACTGATTCCTTATTCCGTTTTATGGATAAATTCTATCAAGCCAATCTTGGCAAACTTACATCAGCTATTAGCCCAGCAGCAATAGGAACTTCCTATTTTTCTTGGCTTGCTCAATTAGGGCAATCTCCTGGAACTCTTTTAAGATTAGCCACTTATCCCATGAGACACGCAGGTGATATGGCAAGTAATTTGTCCAGTCAAGTACAACCAGGAAATGGAAAAGATGTGCGTTTCCAATCAGAGAACTGGAGTAATTATCCTTGGCGTTTATGGGCTGAGCAATTTTTACAATTAGAAGAATGGTGTATCCAAGCTACTAAAGTACCCGGATTACCCACTCACGTAAAACGTACTGTGGCCTTCGGTACTAAACAGATGCTAGATGCTTTATCACCTTCTAATTTTGTTCTTTCTAATCCTGATTTACTCCAAGAAACCATACGTTCTCAAGGAGAAAATTTAGTACGGGGTACTGAATTAGCTGTACAGGATTTTATAGAAAAAATTACCGGAACACCTCCAGCTGGTGTAGAGAACTTTGTTCCTGGAAAACAAGTAGCGGTTACAAAAGGAAAAGTAATATACAGTAATCATTTAATAGAATTGATCCAATATGAACCGCAAACTACTAAAGTTTATAAAGAGCCGATCCTTATGATCCCGGCTTGGATTATGAAGTATTATATTCTTGATTTATTACCTGAAAACTCTTTGGTGAATTGGTTAACCAAACAGGGTCATACCGTCTTTATTGTCTCTTGGCGTAATCCAGACGGTGCTGATCGTAATTTAGGTTTAGAGGATTATTACCGTCTAGGGGCAATGGCTGCTATTGATGCAGTCTCTAAAGCCGTACCTGAAACTAAAATTCATCTTCTAGGCTATTGCTTAGGTGGCACTCTAGCGATGATCACTGCTGCAGCTATGGCTCATAATAATGATCAACGCCTCAAAAGTTTATCCCTCCTGGCAGCCCAAGGTGATTTCACAGAAGCCGGTGAATTACTACTGTTTATTACCAAAAGCGAGGTCTCTTTCTTAAAAAATATGATGTGGGAAAAAGGCTATCTTGATACCAAACAAATGGCAGGTTCATTCCAAATGCTACGTTCTTATGATCTTATTTGGTCTAAGATGGTACAAGATTATATGCATGGTAAACAAAGAGGAATGATTGCTTTACTCGCTTGGAATGCTGATGCCACGCGTATGCCCTACAAAATGCATAGCGAATATTTAGAAAAATTGTTTCTTAATAATGATTTTGCAGAAGGTCGTTTTGCTCTAGAAGACAAACATATTGTAGCTAAAAATATTCAATTACCCGCTTTTGTAGTCAGTACGGAAAAAGATCACGTCGCCCCCTGGAAATCCGTTTATAAAACCCATCTCCTGTTAAATAGCGATATCACTTTTGTATTAACCAATGGCGGACATAATACAGGCATTGTTAGCGAACCAGGACGTGAAGGACGTAGTTATCGCATGAGTGAGCGGAGCAAAAGTGATTCTTATGTTGATCCTAAAACCTGGTTAGAAGAAACGCCCTTACATCAAGGTTCTTGGTGGGTTGCATGGCAAAAATGGTTGGCTAACGAATCGACACCAATTATGGTAAATCCACCCCCAATAGATGCAAAATTGCCGCCAGCACCAGGAAAATATGTCTTACAAAAATAAAAGGCAATTTAATGAGCCATGATGATTTAGAAAATGTCACTTTTGATGAGCTGAGCATTGGTCAAAAGGCTGAGTTAACTCGGACTTTAACCCAGGACGATATTATTTTATTTGCTACTATGTCAGGGGATATAAATCCAGCTCATTTGAATCCTGCTTTTGCAGAAAATGACATTTTTCATAAAGTAGTAGGCCACGGAATGTGGTCTGGTGCTTTAATATCCACCTTACTTGGGACTGTATTACCCGGACCCGGCACCATTTATGTGGAACAAGACATCAAATTTAAAAGTCCCTTACATCTTGGCGATACCTTAAGCCTTTCTATTACTGTGTGCGAGAAACTAAGTAAAAATAATATAGTCCATTTTGCTTGTAAGGGAATCAATCAAATGGATGAAGTCGTTATCGAAGGAGAGGCTACTGTTATTGCTCCTAGCCAAAAAATTAAAATTCCCCGGAGCAAACTACCTAAAGTAAGCATTGATCATAAAGATCATTTTAATGCCATTATAAAAGACTGCAAACAATATCCGCCGATACGGACCGCAATAGTACATCCTACCACAGCCAATATTTTAGAAGCGGTGTTTGATTCGATGCAAGAAAATTTAATCATTCCTATTTTAATTGGCCCGTTTAATAAAATTCAGAGCGCCGCAAAAGAAGCGAATATAGATATTAAGCAATGGGAATTGATTGATACTGAACACAGTGATGCAGCTGCATTAAAAGCAGTGGAATTAGCAGCAGCAGGTGAAGTAGATGCTATTATGAAAGGGGCTTTGCATACCGATGAACTCATGGCTTTGATAGTATCAAGTAAATCAGGTCTAAGAACAAAATACCGGATTAGCCATGTCTACATAATGGATGTACCCACCTATCATAAACCTTTATTTATAACCGATGCGGCTATTAATATTGCGCCTAACGTCGAAGAAAAAGCAGATATATGTCAAAATGCTATTAATCTTTGGCATGTGTTATATGGCAATGAGCAAAATCCTAAAGTAGCCATCCTCGCCGCTGTAGAAGTAGTAAACCCCAAAATGCAAGCGACTGTAGACGCTGCCGTTTTATGCAAAATGCTATACTGTGCGCGGTCACAAATTGAGGTTTTAGCTGCTTGACATTCCTGTACAAAGGATCATCATTCGCGCTTTTAGCCAGCAAGGGATATGTCGGTGATCAATGTAGTATTTTCAGATGAACAACTCACTCAATTAAGCAATT
>CANJQE010000070.1 GCA_947476305.1 Legionellaceae bacterium | reverse complement strand
TCCCCCTTCGGGCCTCAAAATCTACGCTCCCCAATGACTGACGCCTTTTCGTATGGCCTTATATTTTCCCTGCGGAAAAACATCCGGCCCTAAGGCTACCAGGGACTACTCGCCCGCGCCTTCGGCTCTCCATGGCTCGCAGCGAGAGTACCAATAGCATGATAAGCAAAATTACTACATTCAGCCTCTGTTTTAATTTTCTTGGTAGCATTTATAAAGGTATCTGCAGTAAATGATCTACTAAAAAATAAAGGCTGAATTGCTTGAGTTTGACTATTTCTCCAGCGGTCATAACGTTTATAGGCTTCTTTAGCTTCAGCACTGAGGTCTCTTATTTTATCCTCAAGAGTTAGCCCCTGCGAATTAAATTGTCCAGGAAGACACCAAGGAAAAGTACCAATATCAGTCACTACATAGTTGTTGTATTTTTGATGACCTAATAACTCTTTAATTTTATTTACTGTTGAAGCCATGATCATACCTTATTGGATGGTGAGTCAAATAAAAATCATTATATAGCACAGCATGAATAAAAATAGATACATTGTTTTTTTAATGTACTATTAATGTACTAATAGATGGACGTACTTGACTTGTTTAGGTAATATAGCCAGTTACTTAATCGCTATATTGTTCACCATGCCTCAAAGCAAAAAACATACTCAACTGATTTCTTGTGTAGTCCCGGTATATAATGAAGAGGCGGTGATTGGTGAGTTTATTGTAGCGCTTAATAAAACACTGATTGAATTAAACTACTCTTATGAAATTGTCATTATAGATGATGGCAGTCATGATCATACCAGTACTATTATTCATCAGTTTAGAGCCAAAGTACCTATTCGCTATATCCGATTTAGCCGTAATTTTGGTAAAGAAAAAGCCTTAAGCGCGGGATTAGATTATGCACGTGGTGATGCAGTTATTTTATTAGATAGTGACTTCCAACATCCCTTAGAGCTCTTACCTGAATTCATTAAAAAATGGGAAGAAGGTAATGATATGGTCTTTGCTGTTCGACAAAGTCGAAAGGATGAGTCTTGGTTAAAAAGAACCTGCGCCCGCGCTTTTTATCAGTTTACTTCTAAAATTAATCGCGTCAATATTCCTGCAAATGCAGGTGATTTTCGCTTACTGGATCGCAAAATTGTAAGTGCCTTGCAAAAGCTTCCTGAACGTAATCGCTTTATGAAGGGTTTATACAGTTGGGTGGGTTTCAAACAAGTGGCTATTCCTTTTGAGGTACAACCCAGAAAATCAGGGACTTCTCAATGGAGCTTCTATTCTCTTCTTGATTTAGCAATTACTGGGATCACCTCCTTTACCGCTTTTCCTTTACGAATGATTGCAATAGGTGGTGTAGCTCTTGCTACTTTAGCAATTTTTTATGGCTTATGGATTATTTGCAGCACTTTAATTTTTGGTATTCAAACAGCAGGATGGGCAACGATTGTTACGGCCATTAGTTTTTTTGGTGGCCTGCAACTGTTTGCTATTGGAGTGGTCGGTGAGTATGTAGGCAGAGTGTTCGACGAAGTGAAACATCGTCCTCATTATATAGTCGATCAGGAAGCCAGTTTCGATGATTAGTTTACCAAGAGCAACCCAGCAACTACTCTTTTTTTCCGGCATAGGGGCTAGTGCTGCCTTAGCTCATCTCTTGATTGTATTAAATTTGGTGAGTCATTTTTCTATAGAACCTCTATTGGCTAATGTTATTGCTTTTTTTATTGCTTTTAATATTAGTTATCTGGGACATAAATACCTAACGTTTTCTCAATTAGAAAATCAAAAACAATTAAGTCTACCGCATTTCTTTCTTGTAGCATTTTCAGCGGGTGTTCTTAATGAACTTCTGTATTATCTGCTTTTAAATTACACCACAATTCATTATCTACTCGCTTTAGTAGTGGTTTTGGGCCTAGTAGCAACCTATAGCTTTTTTCTCTCTCGGTTCTGGGCTTGTCGTTAAAGAGATACTGTGACACAAAAGCTATATAAGACCCCTCAGACAATAGAGCCAACTAGGGAGCTGTGGTTACTCTATACGCAAGAACCTCTATCCCAGTCTCCCTAGATCTAGATTCTCGTCTTAATAGCGATTCTGTGTAAGGGCATTTAGGATCTAAATCACTCTCGTTTACTTGACAACCTGTTGTTTCTGCTTCTTCAATAGGAATTTTTACACTTGGAACAATATACACCACAACAGTTTTGTATCTTATTTCATCGTCATCAGGTATATATGAAAAATTATCAAAAAGTTCCATAGCTGAAGAGGCTGGTTGAGCGCTAGCTCGCACTATAGTTTCCTCTTTTTCTACATTCAGCATACTATTATTTAGCTGAGTACACACTTCTAGTTTCAGAATTTTTCTATCGTTATTATATTGACTATAAAGCTTTTTTAATTGAGATTGAAACTCAGCACTACTAGATCGCTCTATAGCGGTAGCGGCATTAGTATCATTGTGCTCGCCTGTCAATAGTCCTAATAGTAGGTCCAAATTACATCGTACAAAATCTAAGGTATTAGGAGCAAGACTTGGCATATTGATTAATTCATTCAATGCTCTCTCAAAATTTTTTAAAGAATCAATTAAGGCATCTTTTTGATAGCTAATTAAAGGCCTAGTTTTATTCGGTATTGCCTTTGACGTAAATTTAAAAATAAATTCCTTTGGATCAAATTGAAATTCACTGATTTTATGATTAGTTGAATCAAAAGATATATCTGCTCTTGAGTTTTCTATCCCGTAATAGCGAATAACTAGCTGTGCTAATTCACCAATCACATTCTTCATGCCTAATAAATCATTAGCATAGATTGACACTGTCATATGGTCTTTTACTAGACTTGTAAAAGGTTTATCCAGACCATATCTAAAACGTAGAGCATGGATCATTTCATGCCCCAACATAATATGAGGATTATGCTCCAGAGGAATAGCTCCCATCTCGCCCTGACTATTTCGTATAAAGCGCTTAATCGATTCATCACCTAATTCACCAAAGCGAATAACATTAGTATTATATTCGTAGCTAGGTGAAACTGCTCTGGGCTTGGGATTGATGGGTTTTAATATTCTTGCTGGAATTAGGACAGTAGCATGAATAACATTACTCTTCCTACATTAAAAAGAATTATTTGATTAATTAATATACAGATAATTACTATTTTTCCTTTATCAGCACCTCCGAATAAGTGCAATCTTCTAAAAATTGTTCACTAGAAAAATAGGCCATCTCTATTAGACGGGCTGGTGCTATAGCATCATTTGTTTCTATCCCCTCTCCTGGGTGACACATTATCAAGGTATTAGAAGGCGCTAGATTTAGCCATTGCTTAAATAAAGCAGGATAATTCGCAGAAGGCGAGAAGTCATACACCCCCGCAAAATAATCATTGTGGGCTATATTATGCTTTATTAAGGCATTCTTTAAAGCTTTCCCACCAGTATAGGCTAGTACCCTTCCTTTCCAATCATAAGAAGGCAAAGAAATAAGAGGATAAGTTGAGCGGACAAATACTGAGTGTGGTCTTAAGCGCTGTTCATAAATCTTCATTACTATGGTTCTTATCAAGGGAAATTGATGCACATGTTGATGTCCATCAATAAAATCCGGCCATTTACCCATAAGCTGAATAAAACGGTCTAATTGAGCTATAAATTCTTGTTCAATTAAAGAAAGGGTTAAGGAACGCAGATGTGTTTTCAGCAATAATTCGGATAAGCTAAAGCAAGGTTTATCTAATTGAGATAAAAAAGAGCCCTCGGTTAGGTTAAAATGTAAACCAATTTGCACTTGCGGTGCTAGGCTTAAAAGTTCTTGCGAATAGGACTCAAAACCGCTGGTATTAACCATGCAACTTAACGCTGAAAGCCGTTGCATGCGAACTAATTTTAATAGTCCCTCACAAATTCCAGGGCTTAAACCAAAATCATCCGCACAGAGTATTATTTTTTTTAGTTTTGTCATTGCGCTTCAATAGAAAAAATTTACGCCGCTTCAGCTGCTACTTTTAAACGGAAGTAGCGAGCACTAAAGATATTAATACACAAGCCACTGATTACCAATAGGCAGGCCACTAGCTTCCATAATTGGAACGGTTCTCCAAAGACTAGTACGGAGCTTATAATTCCTACCAAAGGAATTAACAGAGTAAAGGGTACCACCACATTCACAGGATAACGGCCCAACAACCAATTCCATATTCCATAACCTAACCAAGTAGAAACATAAACGATGTACATTATAGAACCAAAGCCTTTCCAGCTAAGATGCTCATAGCTGTAGACAAAACTGGCTGGACCTTCAAATATTAAGGCTGCCGTAAACATAGGCAAGCAAATAATAAAGCTTCCCCAAACAATTACTGAAATTAAATTACTAGTATCCATTTTTTTTGCAAGCAGGTTTCCTATTCCCCAAGATGCAGCTGCTCCTAGAATACATAAAAATCCTAACAAGGAAACATGTTGATCAAAATGAAACGCAACCACGCCAATACCGGCAAACGCAACTAAGGCACCCAAAATTTGTGTCATCTGCGGTTGTTCGCCAAAAACAAGCACTGCGAAGAACATAGAAAAAAATACTTGCACTTGCATGATCAAGGAAGCCATACCCGGAGTCATTCCTACATGCATTCCCATGAAGACCAAAGAGAATTGTAAGGCAAACATAAAAAAGCCATAAGCGGCAACCAGTTTAAACGATACATTAGGTGGTTTTATAAAAAAAATCGCAGGAACACTAGCCAATAAAAAGCGTATTGCGCATAAAAGAAGGGGTGATACCTCTTGAAGGCCTAACTTTACAAAAATAAAGTTAATACCCCAAACAAGAACAACAAGCAAAACGAGTAATAGATGGCGAATTGGCATTATTTATCCAATTTATTTAAAATCACCACTATTTTAGCATATTTTGCTTAGCGGCAGCTTAAATAACGTGAGTTAGGGATAAATATTTTACTTTATTACCCCAACCGTTCGGGCTGAGAAGGGCAAAGTCCGTCTCAGCTCGGAGCAGACTAAGCGTTCTTCTCCGCGGAGATCCATCTCTAATCATGCTCTGCAGTAGCCGAAGAATGGATTCCCACTTCTCGTGAATGACAAATATTCTTAACTTAACAACAATGCGCAGCATCCGTCTCAGGACGAACGGATCGCGGTAAATAATGAATTGAATAAGAGTATTATCTCGAACTCACCTTAAATAAGTTTTTCCTTCAAAGGGATCATCTTGTTCTATTTCCTAATCCAGTTACAATCACTCTTATCTCATTTTTTTACAGCAACAAATATGAACGAACTCATTCTCGCCACCAGCAATAAAGGAAAAATAAAAGAATTAAGCGCCCTACTAAGCCCCACAATCTGTATTCCTCAAAGTGAGTTAGGAATTGAGGATGCAGAAGAAACAGGATTAAGTTTTGTTGAAAATGCCCTTATTAAAGCACGTCATGCCAGTCGCTTTGCTAAAATACCTGCCTTAGCAGACGATTCGGGTTTAGTGGTACCTGCTTTAGATGGAGCCCCAGGTATTTATTCTGCGCGTTATGCAGGACTAAATGCTAATGATTCAAACAATATAGAACTACTGCTAAAAAACATGGCCACTCTTAGTAAGGAGCAACGCACAGCCTATTTCTATTGTGCTATTGCTTTAGTACAACATGAAAAAGATCCTACGCCAATTATTGCCACAGGCATACTGCATGGGACTATCATCACCGAAGCTAAAGGAGAACATGGCTTTGGTTATGATCCAATTTTCTTTATTGCCAGTTATCAATGCACAGCAGCACAATTATCTGCTAGTATTAAAAATACCATAAGCCATCGTGCCCTAGCATTGAAACAATTACAAAAAACTATTCCTCACCTTATATGAATAAAGAACTTTCCGAATTATTTAATCAAGCTCATGAGCTGCTCTATGAACGTAAATTTCAAGAAGCTATTCAATTATATGAACAAATACTGCAGCAAGAGCCCGAGCATCAAGAAAGCCTCCACTTTCTAGGCTTAAGCTACGCACAAATGGGTAATATCGAACAAGCCTTAGCTTTTTTAAAACAAGCCAATGCCATTAAACCGGAAGCCCATTTATTAAATAATTTAGCGAATGCCTATAAAAAAAATAATCAAATAGAAGAAGCTATTGCGCATTATTTAAACGCTATTGAATTAGCACCTGATTACGCTCAAGCACATAATAATTTAGCTAATCTTTATTCCATGCAAAATAAATATGACGAAGCGATCCAGCATTATATAAAGGCAACTCATGCCGCTCCTGACTTTAGTTCGGCTCATTTTAATTTAGGTCTTTTATTGCTTAAAAACAATGAATTAGAAGCTGCAAAAACACAATTTACTAATGTCTTGGCCCTAAACCCAGACTCCGTAGAAGCCTTATTTTATTTAGGGGTATTATATCTAGAAACCAATTCCTTAGATGAAGCAGAACAAGCCTTAGGCGTTGTGGTAGAACATAATAGTGAACACGTTCAAGCCTTAGTCAATTTAGGAGTCATCGCTTTAAAACGCGAACAAAATCAAATCGCAGTCGATTATTTTACTAAGGCTTTAGCCTTAGATAATGATGAGATGGATGCACGCAATAATTTAGCAGCGACCTTTATCCATCATGATCGCTTTGAAAATGCACTGATGCATTATGATGTGTTACTGCAAAAAGAGCCCCATAACATCGAATATTTATATAATTCTGGAGTGGCGCAAATGGCTTTAGGTCATTTAAATGAAGCAACCCTCCATTTTGATCAAATAATACAGTTAGAGCCAAACCATGCTCCTTCCCTAAATAATTTAGCAGCTATTTATTTAAAATTAGAGATGAGAGAAACCTCGCGTGAGTATTTAGAAAGAGCTCTAAAAGTTAATCCAGAGGATAAAATAAGTCGCCATATGTTAAATGCCCTTACGGGAATAAAAGAGAGCGAAAATACACCTGAATATGCCCATAATTTATTTAATAATTATGCTTTGTATTATGATCAACACATGCAAGGACAGTTAAAATATAGCATGCCTACTCATATAGCCAGGACACTACATCAATTTGAATTATTAAATTTAAATAATACTTTAGATTTAGGCTGTGGTACTGGTTTAACTGGTGTAGTTGTACGTGAGTATTCTAAACATTTAACTGGTGTGGATATCGCGGAAAAAATGTTAGAGCACGCCAAGAAAAAAGGCATTTATGATCAACTAGTACAGATGGAGATACTTGATTTTCTCAAACAAGATACCAAGCTCTATGATCTCATTGTAGCTGCTGATGTTCTCCCTTATTTTGGCGATTTAGAGCCACTAATGCAGTTAATTAGTCAGCATCTAGCAAAAGAACAATGTTTTATTTTTACTACAGAAATTAATGAAGATAGACCGTGGCAATTAGAAGGTAGTGCGCGCTTTAGTCATCAACCGGACTACATTAGGGAGCTTACTAAAAAATATTCGCTTATTATTATAAAACAAGAAAAAATACCGGGACGAATACACAACGAAATGCTTTTAGAAGTCATGATTTATGTGACGAAAAAAATATAAGACGAACTGTATATTAAATATAGGTGAGCCTACCTTCGTTGAATTAACTCAAGCAATCATTACCATGCTTCACAAACAACTCTGTTAATTAAACAGATCTCCATATCCGACAATGGGTTTATCAGGAGGTTTTGGATAAGCAATTTTACTGGATGTTAGTTGTAGATGACAGAAAAGCTGTGCCATATGGATCGCTACGGGTAATGGCTCGATAATAGGTACTGTATAACCCAGATTTGCCTCTAAGGTTTTTTGGATGCTGTCACGATAACCGACCAAACGACCAGACCCCATAACCAATACATCTGCATTCTGCTCCGTCACCGATTGAAGGCAGGCTTGCGTGAGATCGTGCAAAAATTCTGGTGAATGATAATCGCTTGTTGGATCAACATCGATTGTACAAAATCCTGAAAAAAATGGAGCAGCACCATATTGTTGCAATAAACGATAAAGCATACCATGTACCGTTCTGCCTGTTGTAACCACGCCAAATCGATGCCCCAGCTGCATTGCGAGGTGAAAGGCTGGCTCGGCAGAGCCGACCACAGGAATATCTACTTGTTCTCGACAAGCAAATAATCCAGGATCGCCCATACAATCAATAACAATTGCATGCGCTCCAGCTGCCTCAGCGGCAATCGCCTCGCGAATTACTCCAGGTATGACTAAAGCCAACTCAGATTCGTACCGTACCGATGAGGTACCCGTAGGAGAACAGGAGCAAGTGATAGTTAAATTGGGTGTAGTCAGTGCCTGTATAACTTTTGTCGGTACTATTTCTTTATTGGGCATGGCTACAATAATATGTATATGCATCTTTATTTCTCCAAACGAGCCTTGATAAAAGTAATCATCCGCATCGTAGTTCGATAAAGCTTGGCTACATTTCGAGCCTCTACCGACTCAACAACAATATAGAACGACAAACGGTCGATCAACATATCATATAAGGCCAGCAAATAGCCCTGCAACCAATAGGAGTCTGAAATTTTAATGCCGCTATAAGCCTCCAGCCGGAGCCGATGGTGCTGAATATATTCAAATAATAGCTCTTCAGAGAAGTCTTCTGGTAAAACATAGGTCAAAAATTCGCAAACATCACGCTCTGGTATCTGGATAATAGCCAGCTCCCAATCAAAAAAATAAACGCGCGGTTCTGGTGTCACACAGGTATTTTTTAAAGTAAAGTCATTATAGATTAAGGTTTTGGGCCGTGTGTCAATAAGACCCCACCAAGTAGCTAAGCTATCTAATAATTGCTGATGATGCAAAGCATCGTAAGTGGAACAATCAAAATGCTGAACTGCAAAATCCTTCATGGCTTGCCAAAAAGGCAATAAGGCCAGTTGTGATTGAGCACAAGTCACGTACCCTATCCAAGCTTCGGGTTGCTGTTGATCGACTTTCCCATACCAAACAGAGTGCAGTTTAGCCGCGCCATTAATAGCTGCTAAAATTGTATCGTAGTGCCAAGCCCGATAGTCAACAGGAGAGCAGGCGAATGTGGCCTCAGATAACTCTTTTTCAATCAGGGTGTAAATGCCCTCTTCTACATTGACATAATCACCACAATATAAAGGCATATGTTCATGCAAAATAGGATACTTAGTTTGTAATCGGTAAATTTCTATCTCGCGTATATCACTTTTATAAACAAAAGGTAATTGAGACACATAATAGTTGAGCTCAGCTTCCGACAAATTGATACCACATTGCAAAAAAATACCAACAATTGCATCAGCGTAAGCCTGATAAGGTTGTTTTGATTTAACAATTACCGAATAGGACTTAAGTTCTCCAGCGACTTTGATTTGCAACTGATAGTTTTTAATACCTCTAGGCCAGGTAAGAGATTGCTGATACTTCTCCTTCACCGCTATTTGTTCAGCATTGGAATTAAAATAGTTTGCCTCTTGTACTTCAATAGGCGAGTTGTTCCCATAGGGTTTAAAATAATCTTGAAAAAACAATCGAGTAAACTGCCCCTGTGCATCAATATATTCTTTTTTCATTAGGATTCCATAAACATAAGGTAGAAGCCTATTAACGGCACATAATAGAGCTTCCTAAAGATGCAGCTTAGGCTGGAGCGCTAATATTAAAAAGGAATACCCACGCGTCCATCAATGCTTTGCATTTGCTCTTTAAACAACAGCTTAATTTTATTAAGACTCAGCTCATCTGTGGCTTCAAAACGAGCTACTAAGCAAGGAGTGGTATTCGATGCACGTAATAATCCCCAGCCATTAGGAAACTCAACCCGCATGCCATCAATAGTTACTATTCTCGCACCAGGAAAATGCGCCAATTTGCTAAAACGCTCCATAAAAAGAAATTTCTCTTCATCGCTGATATCGATTTTTATTTCAGGCGTATTAATGCTATTAGGAATAGCTTGAAATTGTTCACTTACCGTTAAAGGAGACGCACTAATCAATTCTAATAAGCGACAAGCACTGTATAAAGCATCATCAAAGCCATACCATCGGTCTTTAAAAAATAAATGGCCACTCATTTCACCAGCTAATGCTGCGTTCTCTTCACGCATCACGGCTTTAACAATCGAATGACCTGTAGGGCACATTTTAGCTACTCCACCTGCAGAGAGAATCACCTCTTCTAGATGAGTAGAGCATTTGACATCATAAACAATAGTCGCCCCCGGGTTGCGGCTTAATACTTCACGGGCATAGAGCATCATTAAGCGATCAGGCCAAATCATCTCAGCTTGTTCGGTAACAAAGCCTAATCTATCCGCATCGCCATCAAAGGCTAAACCAATATCTGCTTGATGAGTTAATACCGCCTTTTTTAAATCCAGTAAATTTTCTTCTACTGTAGGATCGGGATGGTGATTAGGAAAACGTCCATCGACATCACAAAATAATGGAATAACCTCACAACCTAAGGCAGATAAAACTTCAGGTACTACGGGGCCAGCCACACCATTGCCACAATCGACTACTACTTTCAAAGGGCGTTTGATGTGAATGTCACTTAGAATACGTTGTGTGTATTGATCGAGAACATTCAGGCTGATTTCCTTACCCTGACCGATAATCCGTTTCTTTTCAAGGATAAATCCATAGAGAATATCGATGTTTTCCTGGGTTAAGGTTTTGCCCGCCAACACCATTTTTATACCATTATAATCAGCAGGATTATGACTTCCGGTAACCATCAAACCACAATCTAAGCCCTGGGTATAAGTTGCATAATACATTACCGGGGTAGCAACTTGACCTAAATCAATTATATCGATACCACTATCCAATAAACCCTGTTTTAAAGCAGCGGTTAAACTATGACTCGTTAAACGTCCATCACGAGCCACATAAATTTCTTGACGATTTAATTGTTGCAAATAACAAGCTAGTCCTAGGCCAATAGTATAGAACGAATCTTCATCTAAATCTTGATTAATAATTCCGCGTATATCATAGGCCCGAAAAGCAGAGCGGGTTACTTGCTTTTGCTCATAAATCATCAATGTCTCCCTGAACTACCAAATCCACCTTCACCTCGGTCGGTTTGAATAAACTCATCCACCACTTCAAAAGCGGCTTGTACTACGGGAAGAAACACTAATTGCGCAATACGATCGCCTGGATTAACCGTAAAAGACTCCTGTCCTCTATTCCAACAAGAAATCTTTAATTCACCTTGGTAGTCGGAATCAATTAAGCCAACTAAATTACCTAAAACAATACCATTTTTATGACCTAAACCTGAGCGTGGCAAAATAACTGCGGCTAATTTTGGATCAGCAATATAAATGGATAAACCAGTAGGTAATAACACGGTTTCTTGAGCGGCAATCTGAAGAGGCTCATTAATACATACACGTAAATCAAGGCCCGCAGAGCCATCAGTCGCATAAGCAGGTAAAGGAATGGTATCCCCAATTCGTGAATCAAGAATTTTTAATTGAACTACTTGTGGCATGTAATTTACCTCCTGAATAAAGAATGTGGTGCAATGTTATTGCTAAAAAGTAAGTTGGGTCTTGACCCATAGCCGTCAAGCTAAGATTTTTTATAGTAAAATTAATTTCACTTTGGCCAAAAACATGTCATCCCCGCGCAGGCGGGGATCCATTTATGAATTAGCATGGCAGCAAATCATGGATGGATCCCCGCCTGCGCGGGAATGACAATCCTTAGATTGACGGCTATGGGCCTAGCTTGTCTTAACTTAAGAACTATTGTTGGACCAAGACTCCTAGCCGTCAGGTTAAGAATTTTTCTGCAAAACACTCATCGTTGCGAACGAAATGAAGCAATCCAAAACAGATTTATGTGATGCTCTTAACTCAAAATAAGCAATATACCGACTTATAAATCGTCTGGATTGCTTCGCCAAGGCTCGCAAAGACGGCTTTAATTCCTTAACCTGACGGCTATGAGCCAGGCACTACCTGAATGTTTTAACCCCATTCACTACGTCCCTCGGCTTGTCCGAGGGACGTAGATAAATACCTTAAGGTAGTGCCATTAGGCCAAGGCCCAACCTACAATTATACTAACAACTCAAAGTCGCAGAATCTCATATTTGCGTTAATCTTGAAAGAAAAATAAATTCATCAATGCTCACATACTGATGTATGCTGCACCTGCGGAATTTATTTTTCTTTCAAGATTAATTCTACTGCTTTATTTTTGCAGAGTGGTGGCCAATATTGCAATAATTTGTCCCGCTAAACGTGTTTTGTGAGTTAATGGAAGATCAATTTGCTCGTTTTTTGTAATAATCGTTACTTGATTATCAGAACACTCAAATCCCATTCCTTTACCTACTTGGTTCGCGACTACCATATCCAATTTTTTCCGCTTTAATTTATCCCTTGCGTAGTCAATCACATTGCTCGTTTCTGCGGCAAAACCTAGTACATAGGACGCCTTTCCACTTTCTGCAACCGCAGTTAAGATATCCTTAGTCCGCGTTAATTTTAAAGTTAATTCCACATGATCTTTTTTCTTCATTTTATCTTTGGCAGGTGATTCTATCTGGTAATCAGCCACAGCAGCCGTAGCAATAAAGATGCTACCTGAATGCAAATGACTCATTACTGCCCCATACATTTCTTCTGCTGATTCCACTTTTATTAATTCAATAGCAGTAGAAGCCTGCACACTACTGGGACCAGAAATTAAGGTAACCTGTGCGCCAGCCATCACTGCTGCTTCCGCAATGGCATAGCCCATTTTTCCTGAACTGTAATTACTTAGATAACGCACCGGATCAATAGATTCCCGTGTAGGACCGGCAGTAACCAATACTTTTTTCCCTAGGAGTAACTGATGAACTTCCAGCAATCTTAAGGCATTGATAATTTGTGCAGGCTCACTCACTCGCCCTAGACCTTCCTCACCACAAGCTTGAGAACCTTCTTCAGGACCAACAAAAATGACTCCGCGTTCCTGTAGTATTTCACAATTGGCACGAGTTGCTGGATGAGCCCACATACTTCGGTTCATAGCAGGACACACAACAATAGGTACTTCAGCCACTAAATATAAGGTAGAAAGGAGATCATCGGCGATTCCTTGTGCCATTTTGGCAAGACAATTCGCTGATGCGGGAGCAATCACTAAATAATCAGCCCAACGAGCAAGCTCAATATGTCCCATGGCCCGCTCTGCTTGGCTATCAAATAATTCGGTGCGTACTTCATGCCCAGATAAAGCTTGAATTGTTAGAGGAGTAATGAATTGTTGCGCCGATTGAGTCATCACCACTCGAACTTTTGCCCCTAAGCGTGTTAACTCTCTAACCAAGTACGCTGATTTATAAGCAGCAATGCCACCAGAAATACCAAGAAGAATTTTTTTATTAATAAAATCTTGCATGACTAATCATTTTTGATAAGAATACCCTTGATCAAAGCACAAACTTCGCAATAAAGGAATATAAAAAGGAATACACATGACCGTTGGCCAACCCACGCGGCAATTGCATTTGCGTGAAAAATTATTAACTCAAGGTGTACAAAGCCTTTCTGATACAGAATTACTTGCGGTTTTTATTAGCTCAGGTTCAGGTAAAAGCACCTGCTTACAACTAGCAAACGCACTACTTCAGCACTTAGGTGATTTACGCGGCGTATTGAATAGTTCGCAACAACGCTTTCAACTAGTGCCTGGCTTAGGCATGGTACGCTATGTACAATTACAAGCAGCTAAAGAAATATCTCGTCGCAGTGATTTCATTGATTTACAAAAAGAAACTCAAATTACCAACAGCAAGCAAACCTATGCCTATTTAAAAAAACGCTTACGTGATTGTAAAAATGAAACTTTTGCTGCTTTATTTTTAGATAATCAACATCGGGTGATTGCCTATGAAGAATTATTTTCGGGCACCATCAACTCAGCTACCGTTCATACCCGTCCCATCGTCGAACGAGTCCTGCAACTCAATGCAGCAGCCCTCATTCTTGCTCATAACCATCCCTCTGGTTTATCGGATGCCAGCCATCAAGATTTAGCAGTAACAGAACGTATTCGTGACGCTTTGGAATTAGTCGACACACGATTATTAGATCACATAGTCATTGGTGATAACGAAGTGTATTCCATTATTGCGGAACATAAATGGACTTGTAATTAGTATTTAATACCCTGATTCAAATAGGAATAAACCATGCACAAATTATTTATTAGCGATTTTATTAAAAACAGAATAGTACAAGTATTCATGTTACTTGCTTTGCTTATCGATCTCATTTTATCTCAAAGCATTGTTCATAGTTTAATGTTTTTTTGTTTGTCTTATCTCACTTCTATGCTCCTGAATTACTTAATGAATTCCCCTTCATCAAGTAGACCAATAGCACGAATTAGTAAGCAATTTAAGCCTCAACCTGCTCTACACTCTAAAATAAAAATTTTACCTAAATAAGGCATATAAGGAATTAAAATCTATACTTACCTAATTAAGAATTAGGAGTTATCATTAGACTTCTTTCGAAACTAGCGGTTTAGCTGATTTTTTGGTAAAAAGGCTCCATTACAAGGAGCGACAATGAAGTACGAGCAAATTCAGGGATTAGACGAAGAAAAATTTCGCCGTCTTACTGGTGTGAAACGAGCCACATTTGA
>CANJQE010000069.1 GCA_947476305.1 Legionellaceae bacterium | reverse complement strand
GTTCGAATGCATTTTTTACTTGCATGAAAAAGCAACCAATAAATTTTTATTTTCAAACTCTCTTTCCTTTGCATTATCACAATTGTCGAGTGAAATTGACGGCTTACTTGAATTAGTAGAAACAGCAAGAGTGAATAATGATCTGTTAACAAAATCAGGGGTATTAGCCTTTAAACCTTTGCTATTTGATAATAATGATTGTTCTTTATATGGCTTTTATTATCATAATATTTCTATTTCTAAAGATGGTATAGAAATTATCTTTAAAGAAAATGTTTCTAAATTTCTAAATTTTGAAGAATATAATAAATATCTATTGATGATATTAAATAAATTAATAGATAACGGTAATGACAGCTCAAGAAAGATTAACTATTTTCCCCTTTCATCTATAAGTAAGGGTTATGATAGCCCTGCCGTTACTAGTTTAATGAAAAAACTAGGTCGTTTTGAATCGGTGACTGTCGATGTTGATATTAATGGAGTTAATGATTCTGGGTTAGATATTGCAAAAGTATTAGAAGTTAATTGTCATTCTTGTGAGCATCCTGCAGGAAAATCCATTAATAATTTAAATAACATGGAATACTCAGAGAAATTAGCAAGTGAATCAAAAGAGTTTATCGCAACACTAGGTCTTGGCGATGATTTAATATTCCGCGCCTTCGACAACCATTTAACAAATAAACTGTTCTTCTCTGGTGCGTTGGGTGACAGCATTTGGGATATAGCAAATAAACCCCCTTACGGTATTCCGGTATGCTCTGTTTTTGGGAAAAGTTTAAATGAATATCGATTAAGAAAAGGGTTTGTGCATGTGCCTCTCCCCGTTATTGGTTCAGTTTTTCCTCACTATATTTATAGAATTAATTTTCTAAAGGAGATGAAGCCTTTTCTCAGGAAAGGAAACTATAATCGTCCAATACCAAGGAGAATTATTGAGCATTCAGGTGTATCAAGAGATCTGTTTGCAAAAATAAAAAATGCAATAAACCCAAACCCGATAAATTTAAAACGTTTTAAACAAGATGCTTTTAATACACAAATATCCAAATATTCTTTTATAGAAAAGTGATTTTCATTACTCTGCATTTAGCTTGTTCTGTCGAAAATTTTTCAGGAAGTTAAACGCTACCTTGGGGGGGTGTTAAACCGCGCGCTCATAAAACTGCTTCCATGCTGGAGTATGTACAGCATGTTCCATAAGCATTCGATGTAACTCAATTCAGACTTAATCTATCGCTTTTAAATAGCGGCTTAGGCACTCCTTTACTCTTCTTTCGCATGATAATCAGGTATTTCTTTGGGATATTTACCATGAATAGTTCTAAAAAAAGCAATAATCTGCTCAAAATCCTCGCTAATATTTTTATTGGGCCACAAGGGCTCGCTAATCCTTACTTCCTTACTTAGATAATCTAATCCCACCATGACAATAGGGGCATTGGCCTGACAAGCTATATGATAAAATCCCTCTTTCCAACGTGTCACTTTACTGCGTGTTCCTTCTGGGGCTAATCCTAACTTGAAATGAGTTTGGTTTTGAAATAGATCTACCGCTTGTTCTACCTTATTTCCTTTTTTAGTCCTGTCTACTGGAGAACCTCCTAGAGCTTTAAGCAAAGTGCCTAAAGGAAAAAAGAACAGTTGTTGTTTGGCTAAAAAATTAATTTTTACCCCCACTGCAAAACGCGCAACTAATCCAAGAACTAAATCCCAATTACTGGTGTGAGGCGCGACAATGAGCACATATTGCTTTAGATTGGGTAGTGAACCAATAATCTTCCACGCCATTAATTTTAGAATCCATTGATTAAATTTTTGCATAATAAATTAAAAGAAGTTTTCTTCAGTATATATAATATATTTTAGTTAATGAATTTTATTTTAATTGTGCTGTATAATCTATTTGTATAGCCCATTAGACCCTTGTAAACCTAAAATGCATTCTAATCCCTTAGTTACTGAACAAACATTAAATTGGGTACGATCTTTTGTTATTGAAAATAATATTTGTCCTTTTGCCAAAGGACCAGTAAATAAAGGTAGCTTGCGCATCATGGCCTCTGAGCATAAAAAACAAGCCCTTGCCCTAGAAGATCTGATGTCTGAAATTCATTTTTTAGATGAAAATCCAAAGATCGAAACCACTCTCCTGGTCTTTTCTGCAGGCTTTAAAGATTTTTTTGCTTATCTTGATTTAGTTGATTTCGCTGAAGATCTCCTGCAGCAATTAGAGTATGAAGGTATTTATCAAATTGCCTCATTTCATCCTGATTATTATTTTGTAGATTCTGAACCTGATGACGTCACCAACTACACCAATCGCTCTCCCTACCCCATGCTACATATTCTAAGAGAGGAAGACTTAGAAAACGCTATAAAAGCCTATGGTGATACAAGTAAAATACCGGAAAAAAATAGTGAGACTTTACGCCAATTGGGTTTAGAAAAAATAAAAAAAATGATTAAAGAATAAAAGCTAGAGCGACCTTTTTGTACTAGAATTATACATATACGCACATGGATATTATAATTGAGGTGCATTATGGCAAAAAAAGATCCTGCATTAACCATTTCAAACCCCAGATTGTTAGCAGCAATTTATTTCGGTTTACTTTCAGTAGTAGGCACTATTCTTATTAATGCCTTTCTTACTCTAATCGACATTCAAGAATTGATTCCTGTTTTTGAATCGATAATACTTGGAGTATTAGTTGCTGGCTGTACAGGTGCACTTTTTGGTGAGCAGATTGTTCACTGCAAAAAACCTTATAAAATGAGGGTTTTTTGGCTAGGCTTTATTATGGTTATTGCATCCCTACCTGTATTTGATTTAGGTTTGGTTTTTTGCATGCTCATAGAACAGACCACCCCTGCAGAGCTAGTAGGAATACAATCGATGGTGTATTTGTATTTAGTAGTTCTGGCTTACAGCTATGTGCTTTTTGGTATTTTCTTAGCAATCGCCTCAGGGTTGGCTGCTCTGTATTTGCGCGGGCGATTAGTATACGATATCCTGCATACTTATAAGGAATCAAGCATTGAAATCCAAGTGCTTCCAGTAAAAATAACAAAAAGACCATACCATCAAGACCGTCCCGGTAAAAAAACGGTCTAATGGTAAGGCCGTTAAGGTATGCTTCTTAATAAATGCTAGAATTTTATGATAAAAATAAGCTCCTTGATTTAATCCATCAAGGGGCAATCGTTATTAGCCCTAATAATCGACTCAGTGCTTCTTTATTGCATAGCTATTTTACTTATTGTAAACAAGAAACAGTAATTAGACCTCAATGTGCTCCTTATAAGCAGATACTTGTACATCTTTTTGAGCAAGTACGATTTAATCATTATGAACCGACTCATCCCTATCTCCTCAATGAAGCACAATGTCGTTATTTATGGCAAATAATTATTCAAGAAACGCCTAATATCACTTATAGTGATGGCTTACTTAAAGCAGTCATACAAGCCTGGAAACAATGTGAACAATGGCAAGTTCATCCTGAAAATTCAAGTTTTTCTTACACGCCACAAACACAAACCTTTCAAAACTGGTGGCAAATTTTTAATAAGAGACTACATGATCTTCAGGCAATCACTGAATATCAACTCGTTCCTTATTTAATAAGAACGTCGCAAACTCTCTTTCATAAACCAGTTATTTGGGCTTGCTTTGATGAATTCACGCCAGAACAAACGATGCTACAAAGCCATTTACACGCTCAAGAGATAAAGCAATATCGTTATGATTTACAGGATAATAATTCTAGACCTGAACTGTTTGCAGCAGAAAATACTAAAGAGGAATACCAACAATTAATCCATTGGTTAAGCCTAAACCTAAAACAAGGCAAACAACGCATTGGAGTAGTAGTTCCTGAATTACAACAAGAAGCGCGCAGTCTAAAAAGAGTGCTTGCCCAACATTTTGACAGCTCCTTATTTAATCTATCCTTAGGAGAGCCCTTAAGTGAGTATCCTTTAGTTGCCCATGCTTTAAATTGGCTGTCTTTAGAAAAAGAATGTACCCAACAGCAGGCGGATTTATTGTTACAATCTCCTTATCTTGGTGCAGCAAAAGAGGAATTTTTACAACGAGCTCAATTTTTACAAGACAGTAGTTTATTACCACAAGCACAATACAGCCTGAAACAATTGACTCAAGAACTAAATTCTTATGCACCTAAACTTGCTGATTTACTTAATCATTTAACCATGTATCCTGATGCGGCATCACCTTTTGAATGGATCAATTTATTCCAAAAGCGCTTAAATCAACTTGGCTTTCCTGGCGATTTGGGATTAAATTCCGTTCAATATCAATGTTACCAACGATTTGTCAGCTTATTTGATGAATTCCGTCAATTAGCCTTGATTCAGGCTGAGTTTAGCAAAGAAAAAGCACTTCATACTTTAAGTCAATTAGCTGCCACAACTATTTTTCAGGCTCAGAAAACTAATGCGCCTATTCAAATATCAGGCTTATTAGAAGCTTCAGGCTGTGAGTTTGATAGTCTTTGGGTGATGGGTTTAACCGATCAATGCTTACCCGCCCCCGTTCAATTATCTGCCTTTATTCCTCCCAAGCTACAACGTGAATTGTATATGCCTCATAGTACGGCTGCACGGGAATTGTATTTTGCTAAACAAACACTACATCGCCTACAAAGAGGAAGTAACAGGGTAGTATTTAGCTATGCTCACTTACAAGGTGATAAGCCTAATTTACCCAGTGCCTTAATTACTAATCTTTCTCTTTTTACAGCAGAACTTAGCCCTGAGCCAATGCTTAAAGAATCTGTTTTAACTACAGCTCAGGAACAGTATTCTCTAGCACTAAAAGAGAAGGAAACATTAAGTGGAGGAACGGCACTATTAGCCAATCAAGCAAAATGTCCTTTTAAAGCCTTTGCTGAACACAGGCTTATGGCTAAACCCTTGTTAAAAAATAGTGAAGGAATGGATAATAAAGAGCGAGGGAAAGTGATTCATAGAATCATGGAATTATTATGGCATGATTTAGAAAGTCAACAGCACTTACTCCACTGTTCTCAACAAGAACTTGACCAGTTTATTGATAGGGCTATTAGGCATGCCCTGAAAGAACAAGCAAAAGAATACCCTCAATTAGTGCAAGAAATAGAATATTCCCGCTTAAAACGCTTAGTTTTAGCCTGTTTAAGCTGGGAAAAACAACGGCCTCCTTTTACCATTGCAGCCCTAGAGCAATCTTATTCCTTAAATTTAGCAGGCTTAGAAATTAAAGTTAGAGTGGATAGACTAGATAAAGTAGAGGATAAAACCTGGGTTATTGATTACAAGAGCACCTTACCTACTAGTAAGCCATGGAATGAAGAGCGTCCTCAAGAACCACAACTCCTTCTTTATGCCTTACTTAATGAAGAGATCAATACCCTGTTATTGATGCAAATAAAAACCGGAAAAATTGTATGTAGCGGTCTTAGTGAAACAAAATCAGATATCAAAGGGATTAGCTGCTTAAAAAAAGAAGAGAATTGGCAAGAAACTCGAGCCTATTGGCAGGAACAGTTAAGCTCTTTAGCCCAAGAAATACTTACTGGATATTGTCCACCACAACCAGTAACTACTAGTATTTGTAGCTATTGTGACTTTAAAAATCTTTGTCGTATTAATAATTAATAAAAGGATTTTATGCATCATCTTATTTTAGGATACGGCTATTGTGGTTATTTCTTAGCTCAAGAGTTAATCAAACAGGGAGAGGAAGAAATTACGGTACTTTCCCGTCATGCTAATAAAGAATACTTTCTTCCTCAAGTGATGCATCAAATACAAGATAGTACCCAAGCTTTTTCTTGGACAAAGGAAGACACAACTCTTTATTATTTAATTCCACCTCCCGCACAAGAGGAAAAAGATACTCTGTTAGAACAAGTTCTTAAAAACCCAATAAAAGTTAAAAAAGTAGTTTATTTTGGTTCTAGCGGCGTCTATGGAAATCATCAGGGTCAATTAGTTAATGAAGAGGCCTTATGTTCTATGCAACATCCCCGTCAATTAAGTAGACTAGATGCTGAGCAACAATGGATTGAATACAGTCAGCACCATAATACAGAGTTAAGCCTCTTGCGTATTGGAGGAATTTTTGGTCCGCAGCGATTACCCATTGAAGCAGCAAAAAAACAAACTGCTCTTATTGAACCACAACAGGCTCCTTTGATTAATTATATTTATGTACGTGATTTAGCGCGAATTGCCAGCCTCTTACCTAGAATAGAACGTCCTTATCAACTATGGAATATCGCTGATGGTTGTCCACAAACTATGGGGACTTTACAATTATTAGTAGCCAAACAATTAAATCTTCCTCCTGCTCCTTATGAATCCTGGGATTTGGCTTGGCAAAAAGCCTCTGCGATGAAAAAAGAATTTATGGCTAGCTCAAAATGTTTAGACATTCACCGCTTACGAAGTCATTTACCTCCCAGTTTTAGCTTCACTCCCCTAGAAGAAGCCATTCAACAAAGCTTGTCTTCATAATCGCATCGCATAAATCCGGTAGATAGGATTTAGGAAAAACCCCAAGGTCGAGGTAAACGAAGTTTTTTAATGAGAGAGTTTAGATAAATTAAATGAGCGAATTAAAAACTTCTTTTAACGAAGAGATTGGGAATTTTTCCTAAGTCCTGTAAACTTTAATTTTTGTGACAACTATGATATACAGCAAAGAACTTTGATTATTTGTTTAATTAACTCAAGGAAAAAATTATGACTAGGGATGTGACCATACAATTATCTGCGAATCTAGAACAATATAAAGAGGAACTGAATAGTTTATTTCAAACCGAAAGTATCACGGAATCGTTCCGTCAGAATTTAAATGGCTTAAATGACTATTACACCCGTCGTTTTTGGAAAAATGACAATGATACAAAAAGAAAATCCTTAGTTAATGAGTATGGGCTTTTATTAGAAACCATTAAAAAAATAAAAACAGGGTCATTAAAGACTGAACAAGCTCTAAAAAATATAAGCGACATTTCTTCAGACAGAAAAATCGATGTAATAATACAAAATATTTTTAAAACCTGTGAACTACTTTTTTGGCTAACTGCTGCCATTACCTCTTATGCCTTTTGCATCGGCTTCGGTATTCCGATTATGTTTTTCAATCCTGTTGTAGGACTTGCTATTACTATAGGCACTAGTGTGTTAATGCTAGAAGCTGCTATTCAAACCTTAAAATGCGTGGATGAATTTAAATCATTTGACCCCATTAATAAACAAGAAAAGCTGGAGCGCAATCTTATATCCTTTTTCCTGCCTCCCAAAGCGAGTCAAGATACTAGTGTTGAGAAAGAGGAAGATGAACTAGAAGATAGCATGAATTACAATTCTGCTTATTGTTAATATTTTAAACTAAATTGAACGTTAGATACTTCTTTAAAAGCGGTAGCCTGGGTGGAACAAAGTGAAACCAGGGTGTCGCTCCTATGACTCCATAGCCGTCAAGCTAAGAAGTTTTCTAGTAAAATTAATGGCAGTTTGGCAGAAAATATGTCATCCCCGCGCAGACGAGGGATCCATTTCTATATTAGCATAGTACAAAATCATGAATGGATTCCCGCCTTTCGCGGGAATGACGGTGCTTTAGCTTGATGCTTAAAGGTTTAAAAAACCTGCACTACGAACTTCTCATCCCTACTTATCACATTTCCAGGCAGAAGCAACCGGGTTAGGTACGTAAGAAACATAGAAAGAATTCTCAGTGCAGTTCAATAACAGCACATTGACCATCAACACATTTGCCTTCACCATTTGGACAATCACAGGTAGTAGTAAAGCTTAGGCCTGTTTTACAGTTTTGATCACAGGTTGGGAGAAGAGAATTATAAAAAGGCGCAGCATAGATCACTATGTGTGCATTTTTTATAATTCGCTTCTCCAATGATGTATCAAATATGCCTTTTTTTCTGTAAAAGCATAAAGATGGTTAAAGATTGATGTGGTGCATTGCGAAATTTAACTAGATGCTTAATAATGATAAAATATTCATATTAACGGAGTGGGCATGTCACGCAATACTACTAAAATGAAAACTATCATTTCAGGACTAATGATTGGTCTGCTTAGTAGTTGTGGTGGTGTGCACCCCCCTTATAACAATTTTAAACCTGATAATCGTATGGGGAGAACAGCAACTGCTGGAGCAGCCACAGGTTCGGTAGTAGGTGCTATTACTAGTGGAACATTAACAGGCACTTTAGTTGGCGGGGCTATAGGTGGAACCATTGGTACGGTTCGTGCTATATATAAAGACAGTAAACCGGCCATAGTAAAACAAATAAAGAAAGAAAGCATTCAGTTTATTGAATATGGGGATACTATGACCCTGCTCATACCTACTGATAAATATTTCATGTTTATGAGTCCGAGGTTAAATGAATTATGCTATCCTGGTTTGCTGAATGTGGTAAGACTATTAAAACTGTACCCACAAAGCCCAATATACGTTGCTGGCTTTACTGATAATGTAGGTTCTTCTCGTCATAAAAAGCTGATGTCACAAGCACAGGCAGAAACGATGATGACCTATTTATGGGCGAATGGAATACGCTCAATACAACTAAAAGCCGAAGGATATGGAGATAAAAACACTATCGGCGACAATATGGTGGTGCATGGAAGTGCTTATAATAGACGAATTGAAATCCAATGGTTTACAGGATTAGTAGCTAAAGCGGATCAACCAATTCTTGATATGAAATAAGGCTGTAATGCGTTCCAGATTCATAGGTGGTATTCTTTTAATTGTGGGCACCTCCATCGGAGGTGGTATGCTTGCTTTGCCCGTAGCGAATGCGGCCACTGGCTTTTGGCAATCCTCCCTTTTCTTAGTAGTATGTTGGGCCTTCATGACCTTTGGAGCCTTTTTTATTCTCGAGGCTAATCTCTATTTGCCGCGAGGCAAACATATGGTTTCTATGGCTGCAGCAACTTTAGGTAACTATGGTTTACTTGCCGCTTGGATCAGTTACTTATTTCTTCTTTATACCTTACTTTCAGCCTACGTTTCTGGTGGATCCGATGTTTTAAGCAGCATTCTGCTTAAAGTAGGTGTTCATTTAAATGAATGGCAAGCCAGTACCTTATTTACTTTACTGTTTGGCGTGATTGTTTATGGTGGTATTCATTTTGTTGATTATGCCAATCGCGCGCTCATGTTTGGCAAATTAGCCATCTATGTCCTGCTTGTTGTACTTATCGCCCCTTATGTTGAACTTCCTAATCTGCAACAAGGGGAAGTTAAATACATCGCTAGTTCGATAATGATTTTAATCACTTCTTTTGGCTTTGCTATCATCGTACCTAATTTAAGAGATTATTTTAATGATGATGTAAAACAATTAAAAAAAGTAATCTTTATTGGTTCTTTAATTCCTTTATTTTGTTACATAGCCTGGGATGCGGTGATTATAGGCTCTTTACCTTCTGCTGGAGAAAAAGGCTTAGAAAGCCTAATGCAGAATCCCCACACTACCAGTGCTTTAGCGGGCTTATTATCTGAAAAAATACATAATAAAACGATTAGCGCTTTATTTAATTTCTTTACCTCTATTTGCATGCTCACCGCATTTTTAGGCGTGTCTTTGTGTTTGTATAGCTTTCTTGCGGATGGCTTAAAATTAAGAGAACGAGGAAAACACGGTATTGGTTTATTTATACTGACCTTCGCACCACCTTTAATTCTTGTTCTCTATTATCCAGGCGCTTATATCCATGCTTTAAGCTATGCGGGTATTTTCTGTATTATTTTACTGCTACTTTTACCGGCTTTAATGTGTTATTTTGGCAGACGCAAATATCATTCACCCTTTTTAGTACCAGGGGGGAAAATATCCCAGTTAACCGTGATTACTGTATCCATCATTCTTCTAATTAATGAATTATGGAGAATGTTATAAGAATATACTTAAAATGATTGACTTTATATGAAATATAAAGTAGCATTTTGTTTTATAATTGTACAATTATGGATTTATTAAAGTGCTTAATTCAAAATTAATAGGTGGAATATTATTGATTGTTGGAACCTCCATAGGCGGTGGGATGTTGGCTTTGCCAGTTTCTACAGCAGAGGTAGGCTTTGGTAATTCTCTATTTTTTCTTATTGCTTGTTGGTTAATTATGACTTCAGGTGCCCTGTTGGTTCTTGAAGTCAATTTACGTTTGCCCCCAGGCAGTAATATGATTTCCATGGCTAAAGCTACTCTTGGCTTACCCGGACAAATTATCGCGTGGATTACTTATCTTTTTTTATTATATACCTTATTGGCCGCTTATATTTCAGGTGGTAGTGATGTATTTAATGCTTTGTTACAAAAAATTAATGTTCATTTACCAACCTGGGTAACTTCAGTTATTTTTACCTCTATTTTTAGTTTAATTGTTTATAAAGGCATTCGCTCTGTAGATTATGTTAACCGAGGGCTCATGTTTGGCAAATTAGGGGTCTATATCTTACTTGTTACCATTATAAGTCCTCATGTATCGACTGCCAGTCTGACTGGTGGTTCTGCTCGTGCTTTTACAGGAATGTTAATGGTTCTTGTTACCTCTTTTGGTTTTGCTTCTATAGTACCTAGTTTACGTGATTATTTTGAGGACGATGTCCATACTTTGAGACGCGTTATTCTTTTAGGATCATTAATTCCTTTAGTGTGTTACATCATTTGGGATGCGATCATCATGGGTGTTGTGTCCCGTGACGGAGATAATGGCTTAATCGCTTTAATGAGCTCTGAACACGCTACCAGTGGTTTAACTGAAGCATTGAATCAAGCAATCCATAGTCAATGGATTAGTGGATTTTTTGGCTTCTTCACTTCTATTTGTATGGTTACTGCCTTTCTTGGTGTTTCTTTGGGTTTATTTGATTTTCTTGCTGATGGCTTAAAGTTAAAAAAATCCGGCAATCAAGGTAAATATACTTTAGCCCTTACCTTTCTTCCTCCTTTAGGCGTGGTCTTATTCAATCCTGGAATTTATTTACATGCTTTAAGTTATGCAGGGGTCTGTTGCGTTATTTTATTACTCTTATTACCAGCTATCATGAGTTGGCAGGGTAGAAAAAATTGTGTTTTAGCAACTACTGAAAGTCATATGATCCCTGGAGGTAACATTAGCTTAACTATTCTTGGTTTTATTGGCTTAGGCTTATTGCTTCTTGCCATGATGAACTAAGTTACTCTTGTTACTATGTTAGACAGTACTAATAATGCTAGCTCTGCTAAGAACCTAAGATCTCTATGTACACGAGTACCGTATCGACGAAACAATTCTCCTCTGCACTAGAATCTCGAAAGAGCTCCACTCATTATTTTTTTCTTTTTCTATTGCTCCATACTCTTCTTTGGACCCTAGGTACTTATTTTGCCCGTCCGTCCTTGCCTCATGATACTCTTGAAAGTATTACCTGGGGATTACAATGGCAATGGGGCTATCATAAACATCCCTTTTTAACTGCCTGGCTTTGTGCTGGAATTTTTTCTTTATTCCAGCACGCGGATTGGTCACTTTATTTATTAGCCCAAGTATTAGTAACTACTACCTTTATCGCGGTATGGTATTTAGCAAAACAATTTCTTCCTCTACGCCATGCACTTATCGCTACTTTACTTTTAGAGGGTGTGCTTTTTTATAATATTAATTCTTTTAATCTAACGTCCGATACCTTGCAATCACCCTTATGGGCGTTGTTAGCCCTTTTCTTTTATCATGCACTAACTACAGAAAAAATCTATTATTGGCTTCTTACAAGCTTATTAGCAGCTTGTTGCATCTGTACTAAATATCAAGGAATTATTTTCTTGGTTCCGATGCTGTTTTTGTGCCTAAAACATCCTGTAGCAAGAGCAAGCTTTAAAAAAGCAGGAATATATTGGTCCATGTTGGTCTTTTTGCTTTTAATAAGCCCTCATTTAATTTGGTTATATCAACATGATTTCATTACGGTGACTTATGCGCAAACTGCTGCGGCAGATTATACTGCTACTAAAACCATTTGGGGACATCTACTCTATCCTCTTCTCGCTTTAGCGAATGATTTATTTATTATTGTAGGGGTCTTTATTTTAATCTGGCCCTTTTACACAAAAAATAAAGAGCAATTTATAATTTCTTCTTTTCAATGGCATTTTCTCATCATCCTTGGCTTTGGCCCCGTAGTACTTACTCTGATTCTCGGTATATTTGATGGTGATTATTTTCCTCCTCGCTGGTCTACACCCTATTTCTTTCTTATAGGTATTATAGTAATGAGCTATCTAAAACCAAGGCTAACAAAAGAAAATATAAAAAAATTTGCGATTAGCTTTGTTCTATTTAGCTCCTTATTATTTTCAATTCGCATGCTCAGCTTAACTGTTTTTTATAAGGTAAATAATGATGCTTTTTTGCCTAATAAGGAAATGGCGATATCCTTAAACCAACTATGGCGAGAACGTTATCATAGTACTTTGCCATATATTGCTGGTTCTAACTATTTGGTTTCCCTTATTTCTCCTTATTTACCCGATAAATCTAAGCCTTTTTTGAATTGGCAACTTAAGGAAAATCCTTGGGTCAATGAAATGGAGCTAGGTAAAAAAGGAGCACTCTTTATTTGGGATGAAGGCATCAATTATGCTTGGGATCACGATGGAAGAATAACTGCTCATCTCCCCGAATGGGTTTTATATCGTTTTCCAGAATTAATCATCTTGCCTAATACCACGTTTTATAGACTATCAAATAACTATCCATTAATTATCGGTGTAGCTATTTTGCCACCACGAGTAGTTTAGAAGTCTTTGAATTTCTCTTAAAAGGAACCCCAGTTCTGAGGTTTAAAGAAAAAAGCGGAATAATCACAATTATGAATTACTGCTTTTTGTAGTGTTATGAATAGCATTTGGTAGCCAAAAACTAAAGCAACTCCCTTTATTTAAGGTGCTGGTTACTGACACTTGTCCTCCATGTAACTCGACCAAACGTTTTACCATAACTAAGCCAAGACCTGTTCCTTCATAATGACGGGTTAATGAGCCATCAAGTTGAGCAAAGGGTTGAAATAATTTATCAAGATCTGGTGGCGCGATACCAATACCATTATCTTCTACAGAGATAAGTACTGCGTCTATTTCTTTACCCTCTTTATTCTTTTCTATAACCTGAACTCCCTTCAGCTTCACCCAACCATTCTCACTAGTAAATTTAACCGCATTAGATAGTAAATTATACAATATCTGTTTTACTTTACGTTCATCGGCATAAATATAAGAGATATTGGAATCGATATCTAAAGAAAATTGGATATGACTTTTATTTGCTTTTTCACGCAACAAACTAAGGCTATGGTTCAAAATAGAAGGTAAATCACATTCTGCAGATTGCAGTACTAATTTACCTGCCTCTATTTTCGATAAATCTAAAATATCATTAATTAAAGACAAGAGATGTTGACCACTACTGTAAATTAAACTGACATGTTCCTGCTGGATCGTAGTTAATTTGCCAGTGACTCCTGCTTTAAGCAGCTCGGAAAAACCAATAATTGCATTCAAAGGAGTGCGTAATTCATGAGACATATTAGCCAAAAACTCGCTTTTTATACGACTTCCTTCTTCTAAGATGGTATTTTGCCGCGCGATTTTTTCATTTTTAATAAGTAGTTCTTCACTATAATGATAACTCTGTTCACGTAAGCGATGTAGATCTGCAAAGACAGCTACTTTTGCACGTAAAATTTGCGGTAATACAGGACTAAAAATATAATCCACGGCACCAATTTCATAGCCTTTTAAACGCTCTTCATCAGCTAGTCTATCGGAAGTAATAAAGAGAATGGGTACATATTCTGATCTGGGACGGCTGCGAATTAAACTAGCAGTTTCAAAACCATCCATAATAGGCATATTGACATCGAGGAGAATCATAGCAAAATCTTTTACTAACAACTTACGTAATGCCTCTTTACCGGAAGTGACAGTGACCATTTCAATATCCATTCCTTCTAGAGCCGATATGATAGCAGTAAGCTTTATAGGATCATCATCTACTATAAGTACACTGACTATTATTGGTTCTTCAGACATTTTTCCTCCCTACCCTTAATCCTACTACAACAGTAATAATCTATCCCAATCGCAATACTTCCCTAACTATTTAATTTTAGCTTAGCGTATTTTTTTATAGATTTTTTCAATATTGTCTAAGCTCATATAAGAAGATTCATAAGGCATCATTCCTAATACTTCTTGAGGGCCTAATATTAACAACCCCCCTGATGATATCAAGCTATCATCAATTAAACGATGAATTCTCTCTTGCATGTATTCATTAAAATAAAATAAAACATTACGACAAAAAATTAAATGAAACTCATTAAACGACGCATCGGTTACTAAATTATGTTGTGCCCAGACTATATTTTTAGCTAGGGTATGGTTTATGGTCACTTGAGCATCTCGTGCCTGATAATATTCAGAAAATGTTGCTTTACCTCCAGATGCCAGATAATTCTTGCTGTATTCTTTCACTTTTCCTATAGGATAAATACCATTATGAGCAAGCTGCAATACTCGTTCATTCACATCAGTAGCATAAATCCGCGTTCGCTCCAGCAACGGTAGATCCAACTAGTTAACGCAACTTTCGATATTAAAAAAATAGTCTTATAATATTGAAAAGTTACCTCATAATTATAAAGGAAAATGATGGGGAAGTTAACACATGAAGATCGATGTAAAATTGAGACTCTTTAT
>CANJQE010000068.1 GCA_947476305.1 Legionellaceae bacterium | reverse complement strand
TGAAAACGTTATTGGGATGCTTAAAAGATTCAAAATAATATCAGATAGATATAGAAATAGACGGAAACGATTTGGATTACGATTTAACTTAATTGCTTCAATTTATAACATGGAGTTGGGGTGATCGGGGTTTCGAAAGAGGTCTATTAGCAATACCTTGCGTCAAATACAGATTAAACGCTTTAAATACGGCGAAATTGAAACCAATCGTAGTTTAGATGAAAACGGTTATTCCCATTTAACCCGAACCTTAATTCCCAAAGAGCCCGGTTTCTGCGAGAAAACCTTAGTGAAGGGGCTAGAGGCCATAGCGAAACAACATCCCGAGTTGAGCCAGTTAATACTTGCTATGGTTGAGAAAATTAATAAAGCAAAGCCTGGTTCTGTTCTTGTTTTTGAGGAAGAGGCTAGAGGTAATGGGAAGCACAGAACTTTTTTTGAAAATAATTTAACCACTATGAAGGCAGACTACCATCGTCCAGATGCGCGAGAATGCTATGCCGAAAATACTATTCAAGGCTTAAAATTTTAAATAAATTAATACAGGACTTCAATTATCTCAAGTAGAGGCTAGCAATTCAGAGTTCAGAACGGTTATTAATTTAGTGGAGAAAGAGGAGGCATGGGGTTTTCTTCACCATTAAGCGGCGAAGCTTCTATCGGTGGTGGCATAGCCCCAGCTTTTTTATTGGTTGAAAATACACCAAAACGGCTACTAAGATATGCAATGGAAGGCTCTTGTGTAGTTGCCTTTTTTAGATCATTAAGACGGGCGTTTTTTTCTGGTGTATAAAGATATAAAGCTTCTAATAAAGAGTAAATACATAATTTTAAATACTCAAAACTAAAATGCTCTACGGGTTTTTGTTCCAAAATGATTCTTGAAAAACTTGGATCCTTTTCTACCTGATATTTAATCTTATTAATACGTTCGTCAACACTTAAAAGCGTATTTTTTGAGATGGCATCTAACTTATTAATTTCATTAGTTTTTTTCGTTATAGTGCTGAGGTTTTCATATACTGTGGAAGAGGAAACGCTGAAATAATTTCTGAATTGAGCTAGGGCACCCTTTATTCCATCGAGTTTATAGTATTTAACATAATAGTCTCGTTCAAAATCAGCAAGTTTTTCTTGCAGTAATGTTTCAATACTCAAATTAATATCATCTTTTGACTTTGCTTTTTGAACAATTCCATTTTTAAAGCGTAATAAATAAGCCTGTAATTTAAAAGAGTACTCTTCGTGAATATATTGAAGCCCCACCGGACGAAAAGCGAGTTCTTTGCATTGCTTATCAAAAGATTCCGTAGTGTATTCTAATACAAAATCTTCATTGGCTTGATCTTGAGCTACATTTAATTGAGTTAAATAAGCTAATTTTTCTTGCGCAGTATTTAACTCCATAGTGGCACTGTTTTTAAGTCCCATATAGTGAGCATGACTGATTTTTACTAAGGCTCTAATGTCACTAAGCTTAGGATCATATTCTTTTAATACGGCATTAAGTTGGGCATCAAACTTTTTATCTTGCTTACTAATTTTAGGATTGGGAAGGAATTGTAATTCTCTATTTAACTCTACGAGTCGTGGTAATGTTTCTTTATAAGCAATAATTATTTGGTCCATGAGCTTTTTAACTGCCTGCTCATCGGGTGCAAAAAAAATACCGCCAGTTAATTCATTATATTGTTCAATAAGTCCATAAAGTTTAATAAGCCCCGCATGTGTTTGCGTTTGTTTTTGCAAATCCTTCGTAGTTGCAGCTATGTTTTGTTGGGTGACCTCTAGTCTTTCTTTTATAGGGCTTTTATCACAAACGAATTGAATGTGTGTTTTTGAAGGTAATTTAAGAGGATGTAATAGTCCCTTATAATATTGATCAAGAATTTTTTTCAATGGTCCTGACAAAGACCCAGGAGCCAAGCCTAACTTGTCTTCCCATTGATCCGCTTCAAGAAGCATAGGGGTAAACACATGAGTATTAAATTCACCTAAATTGCTTGTAGCTGTATCATGTACTGTACTAATAAACTCATTAAGTCTGCCTCTAAACTCACGGAATAAACGCAGCATACTGGGTACTTGTAAAAATAATTTAAAATAGGAATCTGAGCTGTCAATCAATGTTTCAATAGAAAGCGAGGCTTTCTTAGCACTAACATGAAGTTCATCAAGATCCTGTTGCGTTAAAAAAGAGGCGTTTCTTAAGCTTCTAATGTGTTTAGGAATTACATTAAAGGCATTTAAGGTATACCAAAGTCCACTGTATTTGACGGTTTTCTTTAATGGTGCTACCTCCGTTGGGGACTCTTGGTAGGCTTCGATATTTTCTTGAATGGTGGCCCAGAGATTTTGGGCTTTTTCTACTAATTCGCTACTAACTAATTTTAATTGCTCATCTTGAGCCAAACCATTTGATAGCTTCATTAAATCATTAATATGACTGTAGGCTTGGATTAGATAATAGACATAAGTAGTTTTATAGCTTTTATCATTAAGATTTTCTAATTGACGGACAATCTGCTCCACATGATAAAGACCATTATACATCTTCTTAATGGCCAAAACTTGTTTGCTTTGTGCTTTTGCTAAATATTTATCTTGTAATTCAGGGTAGGGAACGCCGTCGCTCGATTTAATCTTTAATTCAGCTTGCATTGCTGCATTAAACACAGTTGTTAATTGCTGTAATGACTGTCTAAATTCATAGATAAAGTTTGAATAATGAGTGTGTTTAATTAAATAATGCGCTCTATTCGCATTCGCATCAGGTGCCAATTTCGCTGTATTATTTTCGCTAGCAAATTTTTCTTGAGCTAATTTTAAATAAGATTGACTCTTTCTACTCCAGGATAAATCTACATCAGTAAAGTATATTTGGAAATGTTCATTGAATTTCTCAAACAAATCTATCGTTGGTGTTTTATCAGTTACTCCTTTTTCAGCGAAGGAATGAACTAAATAGCGATCAAAATCTAAGGCTACTTCTCTCATTGGGGCTGGGATGCCATTGATAAAATACGGTTGAAATAAATTATATAATTTACGGCATTCAGCTTTTACGTCTTCATCTAAACGGTTTAGCATAAATTTAGCTCCATTTGGAGAGGGATACTTTTTAGCTTGGTCATTAAGTAGCATAATAAATTTATTATATGCATCCCGTGCCACCTCAAATTTATTACGCTTATTTCTATACCATTGATATAAGGTCAGTGCTTGGTCTGCAGTTAATTGCTCGGGAGTCGCGACTAATTTATTGCCTTTTTCTTTTGAAAATTTTAAGGTGGGATTTAGTTCCCCTTCGCTTCGTAAGGCGCGAGCTTCATCAACTAAGAACACATATTGTTCTTCACTTGCAAATTTATGTTGTGCTTGTTTTAAATAGAATTGATTTTTTTGAGTCCATTTTGTGCCTATATTATCAAAAAACTTTTGAAAATGGGTCTTCAGGTTTTCATAGTCCGTGATATCAGGGGGGGCAGGATTAGTTCCATCTGTAGGGGAGGGATTTAAAAATTTATCGAAGGACTTAACCAGTGGTTTCATTTCCTCTGGTACTCCATTTATAAAATAAATGCTAAATTGCTGATATAAAGCCTGTAATTTTTGTTTATTAGCTCCATATAGCGGAAGGAAATCAAGAGTAACTGCATCTAGCCTCTGCGATTGCTCTATTTTGTGCTTCCTCACTTGCTCGTCTATTAACTCAACAAATTTCTCGTAGGCTTTCTTAGCTGTATTAAAGCGCTCTAATTTATTTTTATACCATTGATATAAAACCAAGGTTTGATCGGCATTTAATTGCTCAGGATTCGCAATGGTTTTATGGGGCTCATCGTTAACAAATTGTAACAGAGGGTTATGCTCATCAGCTGCTTTAAGCGCTATAGACTCATCAAGAAGGTAAATTTCTGTTGCCCTTTCAGCTGGAAAAACAGGCGGAGGAATTTTTTCTAGTTGCTCAGTAGCGACTACGCTGGTGGTATCACTGTACGGAAAAAGAGTTAGATTGGTTGTTTGGAGTACGGACTCAATTAAGTCCTTATTTAAATCAATATGAAATTGCTGTGTATTGACTTTTTTCTTTAGTAATTTATTTAAAGCCTCTTCTGCTGCTAAAAGATGGCTAATATGATCAGCAGGAAGTGGGGTACTAGACGTTACTATTCCTTTGAGCCACTCCCATGCGCTAGCAATGTATCCAGGTTTAGGTGTTATCTCAAGAAGACTATTGATTATTAGTTCATTGAAGTCTGCATTGACCTGGGACATATAAGGTTTAATAATCTTATATTCTTCAATAAGTTGTGCTTTAACTTCTTTAGGTAATTGCTGTAAAGTCAAATTTTTATATTGCTCGTCTTTAAGAATGGCATAAAAACGAGTGCTAGCCTCTTTAACGTTCTTGATTTTAAACAGCGCTTTATTAGCTGTGTCAATACGTTGATAGGTATTTTCTAAACGCAGGGAGACAAAAAGAGAGTCTTCAATACTAAGTAATTCTTCGCCTTTGTCCTGAAAATTAACAGGCTTTTTTGCATAAAAAATTAAGGTATCGTATAAAGGCTTCACTTTTTCCATCAGCGGGACAGATAAAGTACCCGGCTTTAACATACAATTTACTTCGATTTTATCTACTAGACCAAATAATTGCGGGAGAACGACGTATTTTAGTTGCGCTAAATTATCGCGAATAACATCTTGCGATGAGTCGCTTAAATGCCCAATCTGTTCTAAAGAGCTTTTGGATAAGGTAATAATATTACTAATGATATGAATGTAACGGAGAAATTTAAAAGAAACAAAAAGTCGGCTACCACCCTTTAAAGATTCTAAATCATTCAATAAATCGAGTGCGGTTTTTTGTAATTCTTCTAATTTGGCATTATTCAGTGTTGGTTCTTGGGCAACTAATTGGGAGGAGTATTGCTGGATGTATTGAGTTACCTTATCAATGTAACCGGGTAATAAAGCGCTAAATTGAGTTAAAAAATCATAGTCAAGATTTCCAGTACTAGGTCGCATTTGTTCTAGTGCTGTTCCAGTAACTTCACCCAGTTTATAACTTATGGGATAATTTCTAACTGTTTCAGCGAATTCTTTTGTTTGTTCTGCATTCTGTTCTACAAGTTTATTTATTGTAGCTATAGCGGGATAGAGAAGTTGTAACTCCTCCTGAAACATCTCTTTAACATCAACATCTAAGTGGGTCAGTAAATAACTTGCTTCATAAGCATCATTAATCGTTTTTTGATATAAAAAATTTAAGTCAGTAAAACTAGTAATTAGATCTTTTCTTAAATTGATACCTTCTAAATCCGAAAACGTAATATGAGCATAATGCAGAGCATTAAGTAGCTTTTTGATTTGTGAGACGTTCTCTGGTTCTAGCTCAAAGCCTGTGAGGGGAATTTTTGCATAGTAAGCATCCAGGAGTCTTTTAATTTTAGGGGCATTCTCTGGGGTAAACTCTAGCTTTAATAGTTCAGGATCGATGGGAAGCTGGGAAAAATAAGGTGCTACTTTAGGGTTTAGTTTAGCACTTTTTAATGCAGCAAAAACCTTAAGGTTTATTTGGTCAATCAGAGACGAAATCTTATGTGTCTTAAATGACTCTAATAAATCTATATATTCTTCTAAGGCTTCAAGCATAGCGCTCCAGTAAAACTTACGTTTAACTCTTAATAGTATAAAAGAAAATTATTAACTTAGCATTAAGATATCAGTTTAAACCATTAATAATCTTCTTGCTGTGTTTTACCTTAATCTGTGCATTTGTTGATCTGATTAAGATTAAAGAGCCTTTAGAGAGAGTTCTAAGATAAAATGAGCCACTTCCTCAGGGTTATGAGGATAGTTTGTATAGGCTTTAATGGAGATTGGTTTATTAATGCGTTCACCTTTTGTTTTTGATTCATTAATCATACTTTTAACTAATTCACCCTCTTCACAAACAAAATACACATCCTGTTCAGGTCGACGCAAAAATTGGGCTTGAAATGATTTAAAGGCTAAAGAAACTTTACAGCCAGCTAGGTCAGCATGATAAAAACCGTGAAAGCCACCAGCTAAATCCGCGCCTACGGCTAATGCACCAAAATACATAGAGTTCAAATGATTGCGCGTACGCCGTCTCAGAGGGATACGAATAACAATCATTGCTTCGTTTAAAGTAATTAAACGAGGGCGGACATAGCCAATCATTGCCACCTTAAAATGACTAAAATGCCAAAGAAAGAATTTGAACCTCAGAAATGAACTCACGAGTTATCCTTAACTTCTAAGTAGGTTATAATTTTTTTCACGCCCCGTATCGCATTGACTCGTTTGATAATAAAAGCAACAGCTTGACCACTATGCACTTGGCCAGAAAGTGTTACTACACCATTAACAGTCTTAGCATTAATACCCACTAAAGGTATAGCCTCATCGTCTAACACTTTTGCCTTCAAGACAGCCGTTTCTACTCTTGCTGTAATAAACGCGTCTGTAAAGGCAGTATTCACCTTTTTAATATACAATTCATTCGCTTGAACAGTCTTAACTCCAGTAGTATTTTTAGCCAGACGTAGTGCATCTACAAAGGCTTGTTTGTCTTTGACAAAACCACTTAAAGTGACGACACCCTCTTCAGTATCTATCGATATTTTTAAAGGATTTAAATTAGTATTTTCAGTAAATTTAGCCGTAATTTTAGTAGTAATGACGGAATCACTAATTTCTTGCTTTATTTCCTTAAGATTATTGGCGTACAGTGAATTAATAAAGAATAGAGTAATAATGATAATCGTATAAACTATTTTAGACATTAGGGCTTGTTCTCCAGAAATACTACTTAAATTAAACGTTTTAAACAAATTTCTTAAGTGATGTGTTTCTAGGGCAACAGCATTGCAAAAGAAGTTTATTGAGGAATAGATTATAGTGGTTTATAGAGTTTTTTTAAAGAAACAATCGTCATTTTTTGGATAAAAACAAAACATTAATGCCGATGAAACTTCTGATCACAGCTGGTTTTATTAAAGAGGCAGCGTTATACTTTGGTACTTTTTGATACACTCTATAGAGTTTTATGCAAACTATTAGTATTCGTGGAGCAAGAACCCATAACCTTAAAAATTTAGACTTAGATCTTCCTCGCGATCAATTAATTGTGATTACGGGCTTGTCTGGATCGGGGAAGTCCTCCTTAGCCTTTGATACTTTGTATGCTGAGGGGCAGCGTCGCTATGTAGAGTCTTTATCTGCGTATGCACGGCAATTTTTATCAATGATGGAAAAGCCTGATGTAGACTCTATAGAGGGTTTATCACCGGCAATTTCTATTGAACAAAAAGCAACTTCACATAATCCTCGTTCTACAGTAGGAACTATTACGGAGATTTATGATTACTTACGTTTGTTATACGCACGAGTTGGCGAGCCTCGTTGTCCTACACACCATGTTAGTTTACATGCTCAAACAGTAAGTCAAATGGTTGATTTGGTGCTTAATTTACCTGAAGAAAGTAAAGTAATGATTTTGGCACCAGTAGTGCGTGAACGAAAAGGCGAGCATGTACAGTTGCTACAACAATTACAAGCTCAAGGTTATGTCCGAGCTCGTATTGATGGGGAGTTATATGAACTGGATATGCCTCCTAAATTAGGATTACGTACCAAACATACAATAGAAGTGGTTATTGATCGTTTTAAGGTCCGATCTGATATTGCTCAACGTTTAAGTGAGTCCTTTGAAAATGCGTTGAATTTAGCAGAGGGAATAGCTTTGGTTGTCTCAATGGATCAGCAATTTGAAGATTTAGTCTTTTCTTCAAAATTTGCCTGCTCTGAATGTGGTTATAGTCTAAGTGAGTTAGAACCTCGTTTGTTTTCTTTTAATAATCCTATGGGGGCTTGCTCTGGCTGTGATGGTTTAGGAGTGGATCAGTTTTTTGATCCCGGACGCGTGGTGCATGATGAAACCTTAAGTCTTGCTGAGGGTGCTGTTCGTGGATGGGATAAAAAAACAAATTATTATTTTTCTATGTTGGAGTCCTTGGCTAATCATTATCATTTTGACGTTCATAGCGCTTTTTGTGATTTAAACGAATCCTTCCGTCACATTATTCTTTATGGCAGCGACGGTGAAGTGATTGAATTTAACTACCATAGGCCTAATGGTGGTTATACGGTAAAAAGCCACCCTTTTGAAGGTATTATTCCTAATATGCAAAGACGTTATCGTGAGTCCGACTCAGGAATGATTCGTGAAGAATTGTCTAAATATTTATCGGCACGCCCCTGTGAGTCATGTCATGGAACTCGTTTACGGGAAGAAGCGCGCCATGTATTTATTGATGATAAAAATTTACCGGAACTAAGTGCCTATTCCATAGAGAAGGCTTATGAATTTTTTAAAAATTTGCATTTAACCGGTTACCGCGGCCAAATTGCGGCAAAAATTAATAAGGAAATTGTCGAACGTTTAGGGTTTTTGGTTAATGTGGGCTTAGAGTACCTATCATTAACGCGTAGTGCCGAAACTTTATCAGGGGGAGAGGCGCAAAGAATTCGCTTAGCCAGCCAAATTGGCTCAGGTTTAGTAGGCGTGATGTATATCTTGGACGAGCCTTCAATTGGCCTACATCAACGAGATAATGACCGCTTATTGCGTACTTTAATTCACTTACGTGATCAAGGTAATACAGTGATTGTGGTGGAGCATGATGAAGATGCCATTCGTAATGCTGATTTTGTATTAGATATAGGCCCAGGTGCTGGAGTACATGGTGGGCAGATTGTTGCTAGTGGGACTCCTAATGACATTATGAACAATCCAAATTCATTAACTGGACAATATTTATCAGGGAAACAAGCGATTGCTATTCCCCAACAACGCTTAAAACCTCAGCCAGAAAAAATGATTCATTTAAATGGGGTTCGATGCAATAACTTACAGGACATCAGTGTCAGTATTCCTCTAGGCTTATTTACTTGTATCACTGGAGTATCTGGCTCAGGAAAATCAAGTTTAATCAATGATACTTTATATCCTCTAGCTGCTAATGCATTAAATCGGGCCAGTTTATTGGTCATTGGTTCTGCAAAAGAGATTTTAGGCTTAAATTTATGCGATAAAGTAATCGATATTGATCAAAGCCCTATTGGGCGTACACCACGCTCTAATCCTGCAACCTATACTGGTTTATTTACTGATATTAGAGAGCTCTTTTCTGGAACTCCTGAATCAAGAGCGCGGGGTTATCAACCGGGACGCTTTAGTTTTAATGTTCGTGGAGGGCGTTGTGAAGCCTGTCAAGGTGATGGTTTGATTAAAGTAGCAATGCATTTTCTTCCTGATATTTATGTGGCTTGTGATGTCTGTCAAGGCAAACGCTATAATCGAGAAACCTTAGAAGTTCAGTATAAAGGCAAAAATATTCACGAAATTTTAGAGATGACTGTAGAAGACGCCGGCTCATTTTTTTCTGCTATTCCCAGTCTTGCCCGCAAATGTCAGACTTTGTTAGACGTAGGCTTGTCTTATATCAAACTAGGACAAAGTGCTACTACTCTTTCGGGTGGAGAGGCACAACGCATTAAACTAGCTCGTGAATTATCTAAGCGAGATACGGGTAATACTTTATATATTCTTGATGAACCTACTACTGGCTTGCATTTTCATGATATCAAACAATTACTTTCCGTCTTAGCACGCTTACGCGAAAAAGGGAATACAATAGTAGTTATTGAACATAATTTGGATGTGATAAAAACAGCGGATTGGATTATTGATCTAGGTCCTGAAGGAGGAAGTAAAGGAGGACAAATTGTAGCAGAAGGAACACCCGAGCAAGTGGCAGGAACTAAAGGCTCTTATACGGGCCAATTTTTAAAACCTATTTTAGGTTTATAAGCTAGCTAATCCGCATGATTTTATCAAAAATTGATAATAGACAAAGGCTTTGCTGTTTTTTTCCTGAGTTTCGAGCTATACATTACTTAGGAAATCATAATATAGGAAAAAAAATGCTAACCTCCTTAGTGTTTGTGTTGATTATCATAGGCTTGCTCTTTTTTTGGATTATCAGTATTTACAACACCTTAATCGGGTTAATCGAAGCAATTAATAATAATAAAAAACAGATTGATATTCAGTTAGATCGCCGCTTTAAAGTTTTTGAGTCCTTAATTGAAGCAGTAAAAAAATATATGGATTATGAGCAAACCACTTTAAAAGATGTAGTGGCTTTACGTAATCAAGCCCAAGCCGCTAAAGCTTCTGGTGATGAAACAACGCGAATGGCTGCAGAAAATGGTATTTCGCAAATTGCCTCCGGCTTAAATGTAGTATTTGAAAACTATCCTGAGCTAAAAGCCAATCAGAATGTATTGCAATTACAAGAAGAAATAGTGAATACAGAAAATAAATTGGCTTATTCTAAACAAGCTTATAACGATGGAATTGAGCGTTACAATGCGAAGAAAAAATCTTTTTTTGAGGCGATGATTGTTTCATTTTTTGCAGCTGCTTTAAATAAAGATTTTATTTATTGGGGATTACCAGAAGAACAAATTCAACAAAAAGAAGACTATACAGTAAAATTCTGAGGACAAGATGACTATTGCTGATTATCATAACACCGTTGCTGATTGGCGAGGGCAATTAAGATTAAATGAGTGCAAGACTAAACGAGTCATTGTGCTCTTTTTTTTAATTTATATAGCCTTAGGTCTTTTTGCTGATACTTTTATTGTTTATTCACTCTATCCTAATGTATCTATTAAGGAAATTCTTATTGCTTTACTCCTGTTTAAGCAAGTTCCTTACGCTACTTTATTAATGTTTGCTTTTGCTGCTGTTTCTTTATGGATTACCTATACCTTTTATGATCGCATCATGTTATTAGGAACGGACTATAAAGAAATTACTCCAGAAACAGCACAAACGTTAGAGGAAAAACAATTATATAATGTGGTCGAAGAGATGAAAGTAGCAGCAGGTCTTCAATTTATGCCTAAAGTATTTATCATTGAAGCTAATTATATGAATGCTTTTGCTAGTGGATACAGCGAAAAATCAGCTATGGTAGCTATTACTCGTGGTCTAATGGAAAAATTGGACAGAGCAGAAATGCAGGCGGTGATGGCTCATGAATTAAGCCATATTCGTCATCATGATATTAAATTAACTTTAACTGTAGCGGTCTTAAGTAATATTTTATTAATGGTAATCGATATGCTCTTTTATTCAGTTATTTTTAAACGCGATAATAAGAGAGATGACAATAAATTCTTTATAATCATTATCTTACTGCGTTATTTGCTTCCGCTCATTACGGTTTTTTTAACTTTGTTTTTGAGTAGAACTAGGGAATATATGGCCGATGCAGGTTGTGTAGAATTAATGCGTGATAACGAGCCCATGGCTCGTGCCTTACTTAAAATCTTTACGGATCATCAAGAACATGCTGAGGAATATGAACAAGAGTATGGCAATACAGCTCATGAGCAGGTACGTCAAGCCTCGTATCTTTTTGATCCTTCTGATATAGATCCGGTAAAATCATTAAGCAGCACTTTTTCTACACATCCCAGCATCAATGAGCGTTTAGCAGCTATAGGTTTTAAAAGAAAATAAACGAGCTATTTTCTTACTCCCGCAAACCCACTCCTCGCTTTAAAAGTACGAGATTAAGGACAATCAGTGCAATGAGCATAAAGCAGATAATGCCCATCGCGACTCCCATATCCACATTTTCTTCCCCAATCATGGCATGTCTTAGTGCATTAGTGGTATGAAAAATAGGATTAAAATAGGATACTTTTTGCCAAAAGTCAGGAAGCATTTCAATACTGTAGAAAACACCACCTAAATAAGTGAGTGGTGTCAATATAAAGGTAGGAACCAGCATGATATCGTCGAAATTGCGTGCTACCATGGCATTAGTAAATCCAGCCAAGGAAAAAACAGCTGCAACTAGTACCACTACTAAGATAGTCATTGGTAAATGATCAAAAGTAATCGTTAAGAAGAAGCTGGCAATAATAAAAACAAGTAAAGCGACAATAACACCTCTTAAGATACCGCCAAAAACATATCCTAAAAGTAAAAGACTATAATGCATTGGACTAACCAACATTTCTTCAATATTTTTTTGAAAACGAGTACTAAATAAAGAGGAAGATACATTACCATAGGAGTTGACTATAACGGACATCATAATAAGTCCTGGGGCTATAAACATCATGTAATTGACCCCGTGAATGGTTCCTATTCTAGGACCAATTAATTGTCCAAAAATTAAAAAATATAAAGTAGTACTTATTACTGGAGGTAAAAATACCTGACTTGAAATACGAAACATCCGGATTAATTCACGTCTGACTAAGGTATAGAGGGCAATCAATTGTTGTTTAATGACCATTTTTTATTAAATCCATAAAAAGCTCTTCTAGGCGATTTGTTTTATTACGCATACTCTGTATTTTAATGCCATGTTGATCCAAGAGCTGAAATATCTCATTTAAAGAGATATTATTGCTTACCTGTAATTCAAAACTATTAGCATCAATTAAATGGGTTTTAAATGATTCGAGGGTGGGTAAATCACTAAGGGCATTTTCTGTATTAAATACAAAAGTTTGATGGTTTAAACTAGCTAATAAGGTTTTCATTGAGCTATTCTTTATAATAGTTCCTTTATCAATGATGGCTAAATTTTTACATAATTGTTCGGCTTCTTCTAAATAATGAGTGGTAAGGATAATGGTGGTTCCTTGGGCATTAGTTTCAGTTAGAAATTCCCACATGCTGCGTCTAATTTCTATATCTACTCCCGCAGTGGGCTCATCTAAAATCAGTACCTTAGGTTGATGAATTAAGGCTCGTGCGATCATTAATCGGCGTTTCATTCCACCAGATAGATGGCGTACAATAGAACGTCTTTTTTCCCATAGCCCTAATTGCTCTAATAATTGCTCTGCTCTGCATTGAGCAATAGCACGTGGAACACCATAATATCCTGCTTGACTTAAAAGAATCTGTTCGCAAGTTTCAAAAATACTTAAATTAATTTCTTGAGGGACTAAGCCTAAGCAGGATTTTGCTTCTGCAGTTTTATTTTCTAAATCAAAGCCATGTATTTTAATACTGCCGGAGGTTTTATTAACTAAAGTAGTTATTAAGCCGATAGTGGTTGATTTACCTGCGCCATTAGCACCTAATAAAGCGAAAAAATCGCCAGTATTTACAGTGAGATCAATCCCTTTTACGGCTTGAACGCCATTAGCGTAGGTTTTGGATAATTGCTTGATTTCTAAAGCGTACATAATCTTTGCTTGCAATAACAATGTAGGCACACTATAACCTAAATTTATCATCAGATCTTTAGGGAAAAGAGGAAAAAAGCAGGCAATGCCTCGGGCATTGCTCTATAGCAAATTAATGGTTTTCTTCTAGTTGATGGGATTTAATCAAAAAATGATTAGTCCACGCGATAGCCAATGCAGAAACAATTAAGGTAGTATGAATAATAACCTGCCACATCACTGAAAAATTACTTAATTTAGTTGGATCAATGAACGTTCTTAATAGATGAATAGATGAAATTCCCACTAAAGAAAGAGCTAATTTAATTTTCATCGCTCCGGCATCTAAGTGATCTAACCATTCCGGGGTATCAGGATGTGCATCTAGATCTAAATGAGAAATAAAGGTTTCATATCCTCCCATTACCACCATAATAAGTAAATTCGCAATCATGACTACATCAATTAAATCCAAAACGCCCAACATAATGTGCGTATCATCAAAGCCATTAATATGAATAATTAAGGAAAATAACTCTCTAATAAAGCGGTATACATAGGCTGCAAGGATTAATATAAGACCTAAGTACATAGGTAGTTGCAGCCATCTTCCCATAAAAATAATGGTACTAATGCTTTTTTTCATGCGATTCATAAATAGACTCAATAGATTTTTAAGTGGCAATAGTAAACGTTCTTTATCTGATTGTTAATTCTTTTATAGCCATTGTTGTTATTTTATAGGCAAAATTTGCTTGCTATTAAATAAAAGTAGGCCTTAATTCAAATAAAAAAAGCTACTTTGCTGGGGATTTAATTTCTGGGTAAATAAAGACAGAAATAGGGCTAGTTTATCTTCTGCCGCAATCTTTTTTTTCACTTCTTCAGACGCATCAATTAAAGGTAATTCGATAATAATTTCTTTATCATCATAATTTATATGCTGATAATAACCTTTATCATGTGAGTGGCAGGTTACTCCATAATGGTTTTTTATGTAGACGAGACCTTGTGTTTTATGATCCCAAATCAGTAGTTCTTCTTGATAAGCCGGAGTATGATTAAATTTTAAATTGAAAGTAAACGACTCTTTTAAATGAAGTGTTCCTAGAAAGACTTCGAGCTCCCGAATATCTTCTGAAATTGCATCTTGAGGCTTAAGACCTTCAAGAATAGGTTTAAGCTCATCAAAACTGGCTTGTAATGTTTTAGAGTTAAATTTCATAACCGTTTCTCAACATGAAATAATCTCTTACCTATAAGCATTAAGTGCAGTATTTACACTTATTATTGCTCAAATTATACCCATAATAATCTTTTTGTCAACAGTGATTATTATTTACGGTGACTCACACAACAAGTATTTAATGCTATACTGTGCGCGGTCACAAATTGAGGTTTTAGCTGCTTGACATTCCTGTACAAAGGATCATCATTCGCGCTTTTAGCCAGCAAGGGATATGTCGGTGATCAATGTAGTATTTTCAGATGAACAACTCACTCAATTAAGCAATT
>CANJQE010000067.1 GCA_947476305.1 Legionellaceae bacterium | reverse complement strand
GTGTTAACTTCCCCATCATTTTCCTTTATAATTATGAGGTAACTTTTCAATATTATAAGACTATTTTTTTAATATCGAAAGTTGCGTTAACTAGTTGGATCTACCGTCTTACAGGAACTATCGGCGGTCTTTCAGCCTCTTCTAGTAATGGAGTAACCTTACAAGGTAGTGGAATATTGGGTGGATTGAGTATTAATGTTTTAACTGGGGGCATTGGCAATAGGAGCAATGTCATTGTTACTGATGGAGTAGCAGTAAAATTGAATAGTCTAATAGATGGCTATATTAATAGTGTTAATGGTGAATTTACTACAACAACTAAAACATTAAATGAGCGAGTAAGAGATCTAAATAGCCAACAAGATAGTATAGATAGACTTAAGAATCAATTGACAGAACGATATAGCGCTCAATATAGCGCCCTTGATGCTTTATTAGGCAGTATGCAATCTACTAGCAATTATCTTACTCAACAATTAAGTAGTATATAAGCTGGGGAACTTATGAAAAATCCTTATCAACAACATGCTACTAAATACCAATCAATAGACTTAATTAGTCGAATTGAGGGTGCCTCTCCTCATGAACTAATTAGTTTATTATTTCAAGGCGCTAGAACTAATATTTCAGCTGCCCTGGGCTCTATGCAAAGGAATGAAGTTGCAAAAAAGGGCCAGCATATTAGTAAAACCATCGCGATCCTAGACGGTCTTAAATCTGGTTTAAATATGGAAGCAGGAGGAGAAGTGGCAAAAAATTTATACAATTTATATGAACAACTTCAAAGCTTATTAGTAAAAGCCAATGCACAAAATGATCAAGTACTACTTAATAAAGTAAATGAAATGCTATTACAAGTCTCGGAAGCTTGGGAAACGATAGACAGTAAATAATAAATTTAAAATCTTCTTTTTTTCATTTAAATAATTTATATCCTATACTTAAAATTAAAGAATTTCTTTGTTATGCCTCTAAACTGATTAAAATGACTACACATGGTGTCATTATGATAAAAATAATAATTAAAACAGTATTAATGGCTTTCTTACTCAATACTAATCTTGTCTTTTCTCAAGTGCGCTACGGGGAAACCTTATGCAATACTCCTGAGTATTTCTGTATGAAAATTAAAAATGGAGATAATTGGGAGCGATTATTTCCTAATGCAGAAGAACAAGATATTGTCCGTCGTATTAACCGTATGAACATCAGTTTAAAGACTGGTATGACTATAGCGGTGCCTAAAAATATAGAGCGAATAACTATTTATGATGTCTCCCCTTTTCCTCGTTATATAGAATCGGATGGAGAAAAAACAATTTATGTGAGTCAAAAAAAATTAGCCTGGGGCGCCTATGACGAAGATGGAGAGTTATTATGGTGGGGGCCGATTTCTTCAGGCATTGGTCAATGTAACGTTGCGGGGGGCTGCGCGACTCCTACTGGAGCCTTTCGCATTATCCGCAAACAAGATATAGATTGTGTATCGACTGTATTCCCTAGAAGAACTAATGGTGAAAGTGGCGGCGCTGTCATGCCTTATTGTATGCATTTTTTCAGAGGCTTTGCCCTCCACGGCAGTTATGACGTACCTGGTTATAGAGCCAGCCATGGTTGTGTACGGATGTTTATCGAAGATGCGCGGTGGCTTAATGAAGAGTTTATCGACATCCCAGGTAATGGAATGAGAGGTACCCGGGTTATATTAGACTCACCTAATGATCCTCATGAGCACTAAAAAATCAGGCTTAGAAAAACACTAATCTCTTTGTTCAATCAAGTTTTTTAATTCGGTCATTCAGCATGATTAACCCCTCATTAAAAACTCCTTTGCCTCAACCTTGGAGTTTTTTTTATGCCCTGAAAATATATAAAAAATGAGTTTTTTAACGGTCTAATCTTATGTTTTATAATACTTTTTCTCTTATTTCACTCTCTTGAATATAGACAAATAATAAACAAACTGATAATATTTATTTGTCTAAATTACAGGTTTGCATTTGGCCGTTTGTATGATAACGTATCAATTGACTTTTTGTGACTAAAAAAAATGCATTACTACATTGCTAGCTGAGAATTAATTTTAATACTCGTTAATCTATGCATTCTTATAAAATCAATTAATTACCAGGAAAATTGGAGAATTATTAAACAATGGCTCATTACAATACCCAGTCTGAAACCTTGCCTCAAAAAGATGTGAAATCAGTAATACCTTGGGTCGTTTGGGGCTTAGGATGTTTATTTTATTTTTATGAATGTTTATTGCAAGTTTCTCCTAGTGTAATGAGCAATGAATTAATGCGTGATTTTGCGGTTACTAGCCAAACCTTAGGTATTTTATCTGGTATTTATTTTTACTCCTATGCCGCAATGCAACTTCCTGGCGGCTTATTATTAGACTATTTTGGTCCCCATCGTTTATTAACAGTGGCCACCGTTATCTGTGCTTCGAGTACGATTGCTTTTGGGATGACTGATAATTTCTTCATGGCCTGTGTCGCCCGTCTCATGATAGGTTGTGGTTCTGCTTTTGCTGCTATTGGGACAATGAAACTTGCTGCCAATTGGTTTCCTTCACATCGTTTTGCTCTTTTAACTGGACTCATGGTTACTCTCGGAATGTTGGGTGCTATTGGTGGAGAAGCCCCATTGGCAATACTTGTTGACGATTTTGGTTGGCGTCGTAGTATGATTATTATGGGTGGTATTGGCTTGGTTTTATCTGTTCTAATTTTTATCATCACTCGTGATACACCTAAAAACTATAAACCATCTGAACACGGACACTCAACTGATGCAGAAGAAGAAGGTTTGTTCGCCAGTTTAGCAACTCTTCTAAAAAACAAACAATTATGGCTGATCGCTTTTTACGGCGGTTTAATGTATATGGCTACTCCTGTTTTTTGTGGTTTATGGGGTGTGCCTTTTTTAATGAATAAAATGGTCATTGCCAAAGCTACTGCTGCAAACTATGTTTCTTTGGTTTTTATAGGCTGGGCCATTGCAAGCCCACTATGGGGAATTTATTCAAATCGTATTGGCTTACGTAAACCACCTATGTATATAGGATGTGTTGGTGCATTAATCTGCTCCACTCTTTTTATCTTTGCCCCAATTCGCTCTTCCCTCCTCATGGAAATTTTATTATTTTTATTTGGTATTTTCTCTGCGGGCTTTTTACCAGCTTTTTCAGTTGCTAAAGAATTATGCAACAGAAAATATGTAGCTACAGGCTTAAGTTTCATGAATATGATGAATATGATTGGAATTGCTTTAGCACAGCCACTTATTGGTTTTGTTCTAGATAGAATGTGGGCTGGCGAGATGATGGGAACAGTAAGACTCTATCCTCTTGCCGCCTATCACACGGCATTAGTAATTCTACCTCTGGGGATGCTAATTGCCTTGCTTATTTTACCCAAAGTAAAAGAAACTTATTGCCAAAACGTGCAGTAATGAAATAATACTCGTTTTTTTATTAAGTAGATTAAATATGGCTAAGAAATTATATATAAAAACAAATGGTTGCCAGATGAATGAATATGATTCATCAAAAATGGCAGAAGTACTGTTTGCGTCGCATGGTTTAGTTAAAACCGATCAAGTAAATGAAGCCGATGTAATTTTGCTCAATACTTGCTCTATCCGGGAAAAAGCTCAAGAGAAAGTATTTTCTCAATTAGGGCAATGGCGTGAGTATAAAGCAAAAAATCCCCACGTTATTATTGGTGTGGGTGGTTGTGTCGCAAGTCAGGAAGGCTCTGATATTGTAAAACGAGCTCCTTTTGTAGATTTGGTATTTGGTCCACAAACCCTACATAGACTCCCTGCTTTGCTCAATGAGCGCTTAGCAAAGAAAAAACCTGTAGTAGATATTTCTTTCCCTGAAATTGAGAAATTTGATCACCTCCCTGCCCCACGAGCCGAAGGCCCTACAGCTTTTGTCTCTATCATGGAAGGTTGTAGTAAATACTGCAGCTTCTGTGTAGTACCTTATACTCGCGGTGAGGAAATCAGTAGACCCTTTGATGATGTTCTTGCTGAGTGTTATCAACTCGCAGTGCAGGGTGTACGAGAAATTAATTTATTAGGTCAAAATGTTAATGATTATCGTGGCCGCATGGAACATGGTGAGACAGCCGATCTAGCGCTTTTAATACACTACTTAGCAGCCATAGAAGGTATAGGAAGAGTTCGTTTTACTACTTCTCATCCATTAGCATTTTCTGATAATCTTATTAATGCCTATGCTGAAGTTCCTGAGCTAGCAAACCATTTACATTTACCAGTACAAAGCGGCTCTGATCGCATTTTAGGTTTAATGAAACGTGGATATACTGCTATAGAGTTCAAATCTAAAATTAGAAAGTTACGTAAAATAAGACCTGATATCCGTTTATCAACTGATATTATTGTAGGTTTTCCTGGTGAAACGGATAAAGACTTTCAAGATACTATGGATTTAGTGCATGAAATGGGTTTTGATACCTCCTTTAGTTTTATTTATAGTCCAAGACCTGGTACACCAGCAGCTAATTTACCCGATGAAACGCCCCTAGAAGTAAAAAAACAGCGTCTACAAATATTACAAAATAGACTCGTACTTCAAGCTTCTCGTTATAGTGAATCGATGATCGGCAGCACACAAAGAGTATTAATCACGGGGCTTTCGAAAAGAGATTCACAACAACTTTCAGGACGTACTGAATGTAATCGAGTAGTGAACTTTGATGGCCCTTCTGAATTAATAGGACAATTTGTTCAAGTTAACATTAGTGAGGCCCTTCCTAATTCACTAAGAGGACGTATGACCGAAGCGGAGATGTTACCAGCCTAATGATTGAACATATTAATAAGCAATTAACTATACCTAGCGAGTATCATAATCAACGTGTTGATAGTGTGCTCGCACAATTACTCCCCGAATATTCCCGCTCTCTAATCAGCAATTGGATTAAAACTGGTGCAGTAAAAAGGAATCATAATCTTTGCAAACCTAAAGATAAAACTTTAGGTGGCGATCTCATTGAGATTAATGTTGACTTTACTCTTGCCATAGATGCTGATTTTAAACTCAGTAAAGCAGAAAATATTCCTTTAGATATTATCTATGAAGATGATGAGGTTTTAGTAATAAATAAACCTACAGGACTAGTAGTTCATCCTGGAGCTGGCAACCGAGAACATACTTTAGTCAATGCTCTTCTACACCACGCCCCAGATTTACATCACCTTCCACGAGCAGGAATTATTCATCGTTTAGACAAAGATACAACTGGACTTTTAATTATTGCTAAAACCTTAATAGCGCATACGTCTTTAGTCCGGCAAATGCAGGCTCGTGATATTGAGCGCCATTATATTACCCTAGTACAAGGATATGTTATTTCTGGCGGAATTATAGATACTGGTTTTGGTAGGAGCAGTAGAAATAGGCTGAAAATGACGGTACTAGAACATGGCCGACAAGCTATAACTGAGTACGCTGTTCATAAGCGATATAAAGACTTTAGTCTATTAGACGTGCATTTAATGACCGGAAGAACTCATCAAATTAGAGTGCATATGGCCTATATTAATCATCCTGTAGTTGGTGATCCTTTATATTGTGGCCGGTCGCGTTTTCCTGCACAAATACCCGAAGAGTTAAAAAATGCAATACTCCAATTTAAACGTCAAGCACTTCACGCACGTAGCCTTTCTTTTTCCCATCCTAAAACGGATGAAGTACTAAGATTAGAGGCTCCTATTCCCGATGATTTTCAATCATTAATCAATATCTTGGAGGAACATGATGAAGACTAAACTTGCTAATTGGAACGCGCCTAAAAATATTACGGCTTTAAGCACCACCCGAATAGACGGATACAGCCAGCCCCCCTATGATAATAATAATCTTGCTTTTCATGTAGGGGATAATGAAAAAGAGGTAGAAAAAAATCGTCAGCAATTGACTGAACTATTAGAACTTCCTAAGGACCCTGTGTGGTTAGAGCAAACCCATAGCACTGTTTGTGTTATCCCTGAAAAAGAAAATGACAGAAATGCTGATGCCGCTGTAACGCGCTCTTCTCAGCATCCTCTCGCTATTTTAACCGCTGATTGTCTACCTATTACTCTATGTGATCAACAGGGAACTGAAATTGCAGCGATTCATGCAGGTTGGAGAGGCTTATATAATGGTATTATTGAAAATACCCTAGATAAAATGCACAGCAAACCTTCTGAGTTACTTGCTTGGATTGGACCGGCTATATCACAAGAGCATTATGAAATAGGTGAAGAAGTCTATCATTCCTTTACTAATAAATACGCCCCAAGCAAACTAGCATTTCAGGCTACTACGGAAAAAAAATGGCTAGCCAATTTACCCTTAATTGCAGAGCAAGTACTTAATTTATTAGGGATTAATGCAGTATATCAGTCTAATTTATGTACTTTTAAGTTAAAAAATGAGTTCTATTCCTATCGCCGGACGCCACAAACGGGTAGAATAGCGACTTTAATCTGGTTTAATGATCAACCTAAGGACTAAATAATATGAGAATTCGTATAAAATTATTTATAAGCACCTTGTTGCTTCTTGTTACGTCATTGACGTATTCAGCAAATGAAGCCCTTCCTAGTTTAGCCCCAGTATTGAAAGACATTATGCCTGCAATAGTGAATGTTGCAGTACAAGGATACATGCCTGATAACTCTACTCCGGGGGCAGCGAATGAAGAAGAGGAAAATACTCCTCCTTCACGTACGCCACAAAAAGGACGTAAATTTGAAAGTATTGGTTCCGGTGTCATTATCGACCCGAAAAATGGCGTCATTATTACCAATGATCACGTAATCCGTAATGCCAATTTAATTACTATTACGCTACAAGACGGCAGACGCCTTAAAGCGCGATTAATTGGCGGAGACAGCGAAACTGATCTTGCCGTACTGAAAGTGGATGCTAAAAACTTGAAATCCCTAGTTATTGGCGATTCTGATAAACTACTGGTAGGTGATTTTGTAGTGGCTATTGGTAATCCCTTTGGTCTTAACAGCTTTGGTAATAGCCAATCAGCTACTTTTGGAATCGTAAGTGCTCTAAAACGTAGTGATCTCAATATTGAAGGCGTAGAGAATTTTATTCAAACGGATGCAGCAATTAATCCTGGGAATTCAGGTGGTGCTTTAGTTAACACTAAAGGTGAGTTAATTGGAATTAATACAGCTATTATTTCTCCTTATGGCGGAAATGTAGGCATAGGCTTCGCCATTCCTATTAATATGGTAAAAGACGTCGCTCAACAAATTATAAAATTTGGTTCTATCCACCGCGGATTAATGGGAATATTTGTTCAACATTTAACACCAGAGCTGGCTCAATCAATGGGTTACTCAGAAGATTTTCAAGGTGCATTAGTGGCCCAAGTAAATCCTGATTCACCTGCTGAACATGCTGGGTTAAAAGCTGGGGACATTATTACTCAAATCAATGATACAAAAATAACTCAAGCTACTCAGGTAAAAACTACTGTGAGTCTTTTAAGAGTTGGCACTACCGTTAAAATGAATATAGAACGGGAAAATAAACCACTTATTTTAAATGCTGTGGTTACCGATGCCAAAAGCCATGAACAGAAATTACAATCTGATAATCCCTTCCTTTATGGGTTGGCATTAAGAACTTTTGAACAAGAATCTCCGCCTCATGGCAATGTTGTAGGCGTACAAGTAGTAGGTGCTTCTGAAAATAGTGCAGGATGGAGAGCGGGTTTAAGACCCGGAGATATTATTATTTCCGCTAATAAAACATCTGTAATGGATGTTAAATCACTACAAACTATCGCTCAAAAGAAAAAGCAACAACTCCTCGTACAAGTACTACGTGGTCCAGGCGCGATGTACATACTTATTATCTAATTCTTATCTAATTCAAAAAGGGCCTGCTGATGCAGGCCCTTTTTATCTGCGACAGTTAAAACAAGTAATACTTAATAACAACAAATATAATCTTTAAAATAAAAAATTCCTTTTATAGACTTGACATTAAGCCCTGAAAAAGACAAAATCACGCGTCTTGTGGCTATGTAGCTCAGCTGGTTAGAGCGCGGCACTCATAATGCTGAGGTCGGTGGTTCGAGTCCACCCATAGCCACCATTTTAAATATTTCTTTCAATCCCATTCCCCTCAACACCCCTTCATTTTATAGGCAGGTGTAAACATGACAAGAATGCGGCTCATCCCTATTTCAGGGGGCAAAAATCAAGAACACAAAACCTTAACTCTTAATCTGTAATTTTCAAAGTTTCTAAATCCATAAGCGCGACGTTGAATCAGTTTCATCTTACGATGGAACCCTGCAGCATGGCTTATAGAGCAAGCAGTGATGGTTTCATCGTCTAACAGTAATTTCGCAACCTCATGAATTTCGGAGGTCGTGTGCACAAGTTAGGTTAAATATGGCCTGTCCAGTTGCATCATAAGTAAATATTACCGAAGACGTCTGGCTCATCCCCATTTCCGGGAGCAAAAATCTGTCACTATTTTAAACATCATACTTTTGGAAAATGGGAAATAGGCGCTTTAAAATTCCTATACTCCGATCCCTTTGGAGTGAAAGATAGTGATTATCTGAACAGTTAATCCCATAGCCTCATAACCCGTAATCCTATATTACTTCAGTTATGCGCTTATTTTGAAAAATTCCTGTAGAATGTTTTTTAATGAATTATAAAAAAATATGATTAATTAATAAGGAGATTAATGTGATAGTTAAATTTATTGCACCTACTTTTATTGCCGTCACGTGTTTGTTTTCAACAGGCTATGCCTCTATCGCTGGAACATATCAATGTGTTGATTCGTCTAAAAAAGATCAATCTGTTTCTATGGTAATAAAACATCTTGAAGGTAATTACTATTCTAACGATTGGACACGGAAAATAAATGATTCAAACAGTGTGATACATTCGGGAACTAGTCGTTGGGTTGTTATAGGTAACAAAGGAATTTCCCACTGGGCTAAAATGTCTGATAAAAATCCTTATGATAAGGTAGGGATATCTGAGATCTCAATTGCTAATAGTATTATTACTGCTGAAATACAATCACTGATATTGAATCAAAAAGGTGAGCTTAAAAAAGAGCAATTTGTACTTACCTGTAAGAAGTTATAATCAGCAAATTGGTGTTTTGGTCTTAATTTTGATTTGTCTTGAGCCCTTTGTTACTCTGGAAGCTTAAATTTATGAATGTTCATATTTCACACAAAAATTCTGGGCTCATCCCCATTTCCGGGGGCACTAATCAAGAACACAAAACCTTAACTCTTAATCTGTAATTTTCAAAGTTTCTAAATCCATAAGCACGACGTTGAATCAGCAAGCGTAGCCTGATGCAGCAAAGCGTAATCAAGGTTTTCATTCGCCAAAGCACAGACTATTGGCATTTTTCTGCACTAATTCGTCCCACTGTTTATCTAACCGACCACTATTGTCTTCCTTGAAATGGTTGGATTAAATGAATAATCTTGATTTCGCTTTGCTACATCAAGGCTGCTCTTGCAGATGTTAATTTCTGACACTAAGTCTATAATCATTAGAAAAATTAATCAGGAATCCCTTCAACTTTAAGGAAGAATAAATGATAGAGCTCTACTATTGGCCCACACCAAATGGACATAAAATAACTATATTTCTTGAAGAGTGTGGCTTAGCTTATGAGATAAAACCAGTTAATATCACTACGGGAGAACAGTTTACTGAGGACTTTTTAAAAATCTCTCCCAATAACCGTATGCCAGCGATTATTGATCATGAGGCGCTAGATAAAAAACCTTTGGCCATTTTCGAATCCGGGGCCATTTTACTTTACCTTGCTGATAAAACTAAACGGTTTTTACCACAAACTGATGTCCACGCTCGCTATACCGTATTGCAATGGCTTTTTTGGCAAGTTGCAGGTTTAGGTCCTATGGCAGGACAAAATCATCATTTTTCCCATTAAGCTCCTGAACCCATAAATTATGCCATAGAACGATACGTTCGAGAGACCTCTCGTCTTTATTCAGTACTCAATAAGCAATTGGAAGGACGAGAATATATTACCGATGAATATTCTATAGCAGATATGGCTTGTTATCCGTGGATTGTGCCTTATGAAATACAACAGCAAAATTTAAAGGACTACCCTCATTTGCAAGAGTGGTTCTTTAGAATGCAAGCACGCCCTGCCGTGCAGCGCGCTTATGAACAAGCTAATACTATAAAAACGGACTCTGAATTAAGCGATGAAGCAAAAAAAATATTGTTTAATTTAAGCCAAGAGAAATAAGGTAACGCCAGTTTCGGATAAGGAACCTATTAGCCTAAACTTCGTCTTGATCCGTTCAGGATGAGAAGGCGTTTTTACGCCGTCTTGAAGCCTAGGCACAGAACAAAGTCTTCGAGACGGAAGCTTCGCATCCTCCTCAGGCCGAACGATTCACGGGTAAAGAGCGAAATGCACAAGCTGCTTATCCGAAACTGGCGTTAAATTAAAGTTAGCGCAAGCTAACTTTATTCATAATAATCACTTGATCTGAGTGATTTTCTTACATCATGCAAATAAAATCCACTTCAGCATTATCTTTCTTGCTAATTAATAATATGAAACTACTTTATAAAAAAATTCCTGCTCTAAGTTAGCAAAAAAGCTATTGTAAGCCGCTAAATTTAGTTATTATGATTGTCTTCATGATTTTACGGTTTTTAAATGCGCTCAATAGCACTTTTACTTTTAACCTTAATTTGGTCTTTTGTGACCTATGCAAATGATGTAAATATTTCGACTACTACCCAAAACGGGGCTACAATTTTCTTTCTTCAAGCAGGCGCATTTAATTTAGAAAAAGATGCTCAAGCACGTCTAAATGAACTTTCGGAACAAACACAACAAAAAATTGAAATAAAAAAATTAGCCGATAAACATCTTTATTTAGTACAAGTAGGACCTATTGAGGATTATCAAAGTGCTAGAGCTTTAAAAGAACAACTATCAAAAAATGATAAACCACATACTACTAATACCAATAATACTAACTCCTCTCTCCTAGACGTAAACCAATTTCCAAATAAAACAACAAATGGAACTAATGCGGCACATATATCCAATGAAATTCCCGCCGAGAGTAAATTATGGAATTTACGTAATGCAGATATTCGCGCTGTTATTGCTGAAGTTTCTCGGGTTACCGGAAAGAATTTTATCGTGGATCCACGAGTTCAAGGAAAAATTTCAATAATTTCCACCTCAGCAATCTCTAATCATGAGCTCTATCAAGTCTTTTTATCGGTATTACAAGTATCTGGTTATGCAGCCATACCTAATGGTGATGTAATTAAAATTATTCCTAACATAGATGCTAAGACTCAATCCTCAGATTTACTTAATGACATGAGAACCCCACCTCGAGGGGACGACATGATGGTAGCAGTTGTCCCAGTTCACTATGTTCCGGCTGAGCAGCTTGTACCCGTTTTAAGACCTTTAATGCCACAATGGAGTAGTATTTCAGCATATGCTCCTTCCAATATGCTTATTTTATCTGGACGAGCTAATAATATAAAAAGTTTGGCTAATATAATTAAACAAGTAGATAGCTCCTCTTCTTCAGATATTGATATGATTTCGCTAAAACATGCTTTAGCCATGGATATTGCGAACACGCTTAAAGAACTCGTTAAAACTCAAGCGAATAGCGGTCGCTCACAAATAAGTATTACCTCAGATGATCGTAGTAATGCTATTTTGGTTAGTGGCAATAAAACAGACCGTATACGAATTCGTATGATAGTCATAAAACTTGATAAACAAAGCTCACAGGGATTAAATTCCAATACACAAGTTGTCTATTTGCATTACTTACGAGCAGAAGATCTTGTCCCTATTCTTGCAGGAATTGCTCAAGCTAATTTTACCGGTAATGTAGGTACAACTATTGGAAAAATTACTCGCCCAGCCTTAGATAGTACTAATCCAGCTTCTAATCTCGCTAATTCTAGCCCTGATCAAAATGGTAGTGATGCAAGTTCAAGTCCATCAGCGGTTGCTAATCCAGAAGCAACAGAAAACACTACTTCTGCGACGACACAAAATGAGGGAACTACAAAACCTACTGTACAAATTATTGCTGAACCTAATACGAACTCCATCATACTTAATGCCCCAGTTTCTATAATCCGTATTTTAAAAAAGGTGATTAATCAACTAGATATTAAACCAGCACAATTATTAATTGAAGCCATAGTGGCAGAAGTAAATCAAGACGATGCAAAAAATCTTGGTATAGAATGGGGTAGTAATCAGCAAACAGGAAAAGGCTCTGGTTTCAGGCCTGGCTTTGCAATTCTTAACAACCAAACAAGTATTGATGATTTTCAAGCACAAATTTATGCGCTCGCAAGAGAACAAAAAGCAAATATTTTATCTACACCATCAGTTGTAGTATTAGATAATCGCCAAGCTAAAATATTGGTGGGTAAGCAGGTATCTATTGCTTCTACTAGCTACCCAAATAATGCCGGAGGAACTACAACTGCAAGTCCATATACAACATTTAGTCGAGTCAATGTGGCTCTCCACCTTTATGTAAGACCACAGATCACTCAGGGTCAAGGCATTCAAATGCAAATAGATCAAGGAAATGATACCTTAGATCCAGCAAGTGCTACTGACGCTAGTGAAAACCCAACGTTTAAAATTTCTAGTATAGTCACTTCAGTTCACGTTCAAAGTGGCGATATAGTAGTATTAGGTGGATTAACACAAGATAGTCTCGGTGATGATAATAATCGTTTGCCTATTTTAGGTGATATCCCGGGGATAGGTAGATTATTTCAAAGAAATCTACATACTCGCGAAAAACGCGTACTGATGGTATTCATTAAACCAATTATTCTACGTAATGAAAGAGAAAATCTACAAATTACTGGTGAAAAATATAATGATATTCGTCAATATCAACTTGATTGGGTGCGTTCACAAGAGGCCTATGAACAAAGGGATAATGAATCGGTGCTAACACCATTAACCCAAGCAAGTTTACCTCGACCATTCACTGATCCACCACCAGCATGGTTAAAAACTAAATAGATCACAAAATGGAAAAAGAAGAGAAAACAGTTATTCTACCTTACAGTTTCGCTAAAAGTAATGGCGTAGTAGTAGGTGAAATTAAAGAGCATCACGCTTTGGTTTATCACCTGCCTCGTACTTCTTTTATTGTTTTTGCCGAAATAAAAAGATTATTACAATGCGAACTAGAACTTGAAGCCGTTGATGAAGATCTTTTTCAACAGCATCTAGCCAATATTTATCAATCCAAATCCTCTATCTTAGATGCAGCCGAAGGCATGGAAGATGATATGGATCTTTCTCTACTTGCTAGCCAATTACCAATGAGTGAGGATTTATTAGAAAATCAGGATGATGCCCCTATAATTCGATTACTTAATGCCTTGTTCACGCAAGCGATTAAACAAAAAGCTTCTGATATTCATATTGAAACTTATGAAAATCGCGTATTAGTAAGAAATCGTATTGATGGAGTACTACAAGAAGTTCTTGAAGTTCAAAGAGCGATCGCTCCTTTAGTTATCTCACGTGTTAAAGTAATGGCTAAATTAGATATTGCTGAGAAACGAATCCCCCAAGATGGTAGAATTTCTTTGCGCATAGGTGGCCATAATATTGATGTGCGAGTATCTACTCTTCCCTCCAATCATGGTGAGCGCGTGGTCTTGAGAATATTAGATAAACAAGCGGCCCAGTTGGATTTAAACCTCTTAGGAATGGCAGATTCTACAGCAAAAAGTATTCGTATAATGATCTCCGAACCTCATGGAATTATTTTAGTAACTGGCCCCACTGGTTCGGGAAAAACCACCTCACTTTATGCCATGTTGACTGAGTTAAATCAGGTAACAAGAAATATTTTAACTATTGAAGACCCTATTGAATACGACCTAGCAGGGATTGGGCAAACCCAAGTCAATACCAAAGTGCAAATGACTTTTGCTAAAGGTTTAAGAGCTATTTTACGTCAAGACCCTGATGTAGTAATGATTGGTGAAATTCGTGATCTAGAAACAGCAGAGATTGCGGTACAAGCAAGTTTAACTGGTCATTTAGTACTTTCTACCTTGCATACAAATAGTGCTTTAGGCGCATTAAATCGCCTGAGGGATATGGGTGTTGAATCTTTTCTAATGTCCTCAAGTATTATTGGGTTGATAGCACAACGTTTAGTAAGAAAATTATGTTCTTACTGTAAAACACCCCATGAACTAAGAGAAGATGAACGAGAATTGATGGGTATAAGCGTTGATACCAATAGCACGCAAGTGTTTGAACCCAATGGATGCGATTGGTGTAATCATTTGGGTTATAAAGGTCGTACAGGAATTTATGAAATTATCTCTATAGATGAACCCTTAAGAGGAATGATTCATCGTCATGAAAACATTCAGGTTTTAGAGAGTTATATCAGACCTAACACGCCAAGTATTCGTGAAGACGGATTTAAAAGAGTATTACTAGGTGATACTTCATTAGCTGAAATTCTAAGAGTCACCAGTCATAATTAGCTATCACTAATATCAAACTAAGTAACTATAAATAGCATTTAATAACTTTACGTCTACTGCAGCGTGTCGCCTGTTTTTGAGAAACCTGCCGGGACATCCAAGTCCCCGGCAGGGACAAAAACAGGCGACAAGTATGCCTCCGGCGGCCCTGGCCGTCCTGGTCCCCCTTGATTTTGATCCCCCTTCGGGCCTCAAAATCTACG
>CANJQE010000066.1 GCA_947476305.1 Legionellaceae bacterium | reverse complement strand
GTAGATTTTGAGGCCCGAAGGGGGATCAAAATCAAGGGGGACCAGGACGGCCAGGGCCGCCGGAGGCATACTTGTCGCCTGTTTTTGTCCCTGCCGGGGACTTGGATGTCCCGGCAGGTTTCTCAAAAACAGGCGACACGCTGCATGAATCTGTTGATGATCTCATTTATGATTTAAAGTTATTAAAACCGCAAAAAGGTGGATCATTAGATCAACGAATTCGCTTTATTGATGTTCAAATTGAGGCAGATCGTAAAGATAGATTCTGTTCTGTTTTTTGAATCATAGCTTGGTTTAAACCAAACTATGATTATCTTTAAATTAACGTCAGTTCGGGATAATATCCCTCGCTAATGCAACATTTCGTCTTTGCGAGCCATGGCGAAGCAATCCCTAGAGAACTTCGATAATACATCAATCTGGATTGCTTCACTGCGATCGCAAAAACGGACAAAATTCTTTTATAAATTATGCGCTATTGTGCTTTCTCATATAGAAAGATCTTATCCATAATCACGTTAAATTAAGGACAAGCCTGGTATATCCGCTATTGGTTGAGGTATTGGCAGAAAGTTCTGAATTATTTACTTTAATTCCAGTAGCAGTGCCAAAATCAGAGGCAATTAGGGCGGAAACTCCCTGTTCAAAGAACAATTGATTATAGTTAACTAGTCCTTCATTCAGTATTCTTAAACTATCTATGGTATTAGCTCCTTGAGTATGGAGTGCACCATTGAGTAAAGGACGCGTTGAGCCATAAGCAGGTCGTACATAATTTGTTGTTCTACCCCATAGGGATTGATAAGGATGAATTCTTAAAGCGGTTTGTTGAGATAAAAAATAAAAGAGCTTTAACTCCTTTTCCTAAACCCAGTCAATTACCTCCTGGAGTCTATTCTTGCGTGGATCCTAAACACCCAGAACAAAGCTGTGGGGCTGGGATCATTAACGCAAATAAAGCAGTGGCCTTAGTGAAGCAGCTAAAGTTTAATAAAAGTTAATTTTTAAATAATTGCTCTAAAGTAATATTGAGTGTTTTTTGTAGTTCCGCATCACCTTTTTTAAAGGTGATGCTCCACGGCTCTTCTAAAAGAGTTCCGGAATACTGTAAATCTAAATGGGTGGGCAAACGATAAGGCAGAATTTGTGAGAGCTTATATAAAGTAATTTGATCTAGATCTCGACTTAACATGTAGTGACCCTCAGCGGTGCAATGAATAAGCTCATAATGAATAAGAGCATTAATCATTTCATCCGCATCCACGGCAAAAGGTTGATGACTGGCATCGATTAATTCATTCAGGCTTAAGCCTTTGCTATTTTGTTGTGCTTGCCATACCTCATGTAGCCATAATAAAGCATGGGAAAAACCATCCAAAGACTGACCGCTCCTTCTTTGGTGATGCACTGAAAAAGCATAACTAATTTCAGCACCTAAAAGCGTGATAATCCAAACCCAATAAACCCAAATAAAAAAGAGAGGTAAGATAGCAAAGGCACCATAGAGTAATTCATAAATGTTATAACGAGTTAAAAAATAAGCAAAACCTGCTTTTGCTGTTTCAAATAAAATAGTAGCAATCAAACTGCCAAAAAAAGCATGACGAATCTTCACAGGACAATTAGGCACTATGGTATATAAAAAAATAAAACCCGTTAAGGATAGAAGGAAAGGAGAATAGTGAATAAAGATGGAAAGGGAGGGATTATCCATCAGAAGCGTAGTAGAGAATAAATAAGAACTTATGGCAATGCTTAAACCAATCAAAATGGGTGCCAAGGATAAAATAGCCCAATATAATAAAAAGGCAGAAACACCATGACGTCCAGAGCTGACACGCCAAATTTTGTTCATTGCTCGTTCAATGGTGAAGAGCATCAGTAAGGCAGTAATTAATAAAAGAAGAATCCCCCATACTGATAATTTGGATACCTGTGAGGTGAATTGTTGCAAATAAAATTGCACTATACTCCCAGTCGTCGGCACAAAATTAGTAAAAATAAAATCTTGCAGCGGCTGAGAAAAGCCTCTAAATATTGGGAAAGTAGACAGTACAGCTAAACCTACTGACATTAAAGGGACTACAGCAAGCAAGCTAGTAAAGGCTAATGCAGAAGCAATATAAGGACAGTCATCTTGAATGAAATGTTTTATAACAAAACGAATAAATCGATCGCAAGTATAAAATTGATTTTTTAATTGTTCTTTCCAGTTCATGAACTATCCAATTTCTATGTACAGGTCCCTTATCTATTAATAATAGAGACTGTTTGCTTATTCGTACATTAGGACTTACGAAAAATTCCTAATCTCTTCGTTAAAAGAAGTTTTTAATTCGGTCATTTAGTTAATCTAAACTCCCTCATTAAAAATTTCTTTTGCCTCGACCTTAGGGTTTTTCGTAAGTCCTGTTTATCTCTCTTTAAATCGGCCTAGATCTTTGTTGCTATTTTAAATAATGAATAGGAAAATAGCGGCACAAATTACCATTTGAGTCAGTTTATGACAGCGCCTTATATACTCGTTTTATATTATTCACGTACAGGATCAACAGCTCAATTAGCCCAATATATTGCACGTGGCATAGAGCGGGTGGAAGGAATGCAAGCGCGAATACGCACGGTTCCTCCTGTTTCTCCTACTTGTGAAGCAGTAGATCAGGCGATTCCTGACGAAGGTGCCCCTTATGTTCAATTAGATGATTTGCGTTATTGCTCTGCTTTAGCTTTAGGTAGTCCTACTCGTTTTGGAAATATGGCTGCACCTTTAAAATATTTTTTAGACAATACGTCCTCTTTATGGCTCGCAGGTGATTTGGTAGATAAACCCGCTTGTGTTTTTTCTTCTTCATCGAGTATGCATGGAGGACAAGAAAGTACCTTACTCTCTATGATGATTCCCTTATTCCATCACGGGATGATCTTACTAGGCTTACCTTATACGGAGCTTGCTTTAAATAATACCCTAACAGGCGGAACACCTTATGGTGTTACGCATGTAGCAGGAATAGCTAATAATCAAGAGCTAAGTGCTGATGAGATAACATTAGCTAAGAATTTAGGTGAGCGTTTAGCTCGTGTAGCAAAAGGTTTAAATAAGTAATGAAAATTATTAGTTTTAATGCAAATGGCATCCGGGCTTCTGCACGTGGTGGTTTTTATGATTGGCTTGCAGAACAAGATGCTGATTTTGTCTGCCTTCAAGAAACCAAAGCACAAGTAGCTCAACTACTACCAGAAGAGCTGTATTATCCCCAGAATTATTTTTGTGATTATTTTGATGCGCAAAAAAAGGGATACAGTGGTGTAGCTATTTATGCGCGCCATAAACCACTAAGAGTGGTGAAAGGCATTGGTTATGATTACTGTGATAATGAAGGACGATACATTCAATTTGATTATCCTAAATTAAGTGTGATTTCTTTGTATCTACCTTCAGGTACTAGCGGCGATGAGCGCCAAACAGTGAAGTATGCTTTTTTAGAGCAGTTTGAACAGCATTTGTTAAATTTAAAAAATGAGGGTCGAGAATTAATTATCTGTGGTGATTATAATATTGCTCACAAGCAAATTGATTTAAAAAATTGGCGCGCCAATCAAAAAAACTCCGGTTTTTTGCCAGAAGAACGTGCTTGGATGGATAAGCTTTTTGGTGAAATGGGCTTCATTGATGCCTTCAGAGTGCATAATCAAGAAGAAGAGCAATATACGTGGTGGTCTTATCGAAGCCGCAGCGCATGGGAAAAAAACGTAGGGTGGAGAATCGACTATCAAGTGATTACTCCCGGTTTGATTGAGCATGTTGTTAGTACTCGTATTTTTCGGGAGCTCAGATTATCCGATCACTCCCCTTTATTAATTGAATATAAAGGAGATTGGTGTGTTTAAATTAGCCAGCTGGAATGTGAATTCTTTAAAAGTTCGTTTGGAGCAAGTTCTTGAGTGGTTCGATAACACCGACATGGATGTACTTGCTTTACAAGAAACAAAATTGATTGATGAGCATTTTCCTAGCTCAGTCTTTTTAGATAAAGGCTATCATATCGTTTTTTCCGGCCAAAAAACCTATAACGGAGTGGCCGTTATTAGTCGTCATCCTATAAGCGAAGTAATCACCGATGTTCCTGAGTTTATTGATCCGCAACGACGTATTTTAGCAAGTACTATTGCTGGAGTTCGTTTAATTAATTTATATGTTCCTAATGGTGCTGCGGTTGATTCAGATAAGTATCACTATAAATTAAATTGGTTAGAAAAAGTGACTTTATTTATTCAAGAACAATTAGCTCATTATGAGAACGTAGCAGTTGTTGGTGACTTTAATATTGCTCCAGAAGACAAAGACGTGCACGATCCTAAGGAATGGGAAGGTTGTGTATTAGTCAGTCCTGCGGAAAGAAATGCTTTTAAAACGGTGCTTCAGCTCGGTTTACAGGATAGTTTTAGGCGCTTTACTCAACAAGAAGATCTATTTAGTTGGTGGGATTATCGAGCGGCAGGCTTTAGACGGAATAGGGGCTTGCGTATTGATCATGTGTTGTTGAATCATAAGCTTTATGACTTATGCACTCATTCGGCTATTGATAAGGAGCCCCGTAAGTCGGAGCGTCCTTCAGACCATGCACCTGTTTGGGTAGAATTGGCTCTATGAGGTTCTTAGCCACTTTAAGATTAAAGTGCTTTAATAATGGCTAACTTTATAAATAAATCTACTTGTTAATAAAAATTGCATTGTAAAATATTTTCTGTTATTGTTTTGCATCAGTTTGTATAGAGTATGGTGCTTGGCGTTTGGGTCCAGGTGGCGATACTCCTCAATTAATAGAGAGTTGTATTATGAAAGCATCCCTTCACCCCAATTATAATGTTATTAAAGTAACCTGCAGCTGCGGCGAAATTTTTGAAACTCGTTCTACTTTAAGCAAAGATTTAGCTATTGAAGTATGTTCACAATGCCATCCGTTTTATACTGGTAAACAAAAATTAGTAGATACTGGTGGACGAGTACAAAAATTCCGTGATCGTTACAATATGCGTGCACAAGCAGCAGCAGCAACAACAGAAAAAGAATAAGCTTAATATCAAATAAGCAATTTTTTATTGTAGGAAGGCACATAAATATTGTGCCTTTTTACTTAGTAATGATAAAACAGGACTTACGAAAAACCCCAAGATAGAGGCAAAACTTCTTTTAACGAAGAGATTGGGCGTTTTTCCTAAGTCCTGAAAAAATTAAATAAAACGGGTCTTGGAATAAGAGAGAAATCGCCGTGGATAATGATGATTTAAAGAAACGTGCCTTAGACTATCATGAGTTTCCTACGCCAGGAAAACTTTGTATTCAAGTCACTAAACCAACAAACTCGCAAGATGACTTATCTTTGGCCTATACCCCAGGTGTTGCCGCACCTGTTTTAGCTATTGAGCAAAATCCAGAAGATGCCTACCGTTATACTAATAAAGGTAATTTAGTGGCGGTGATTAGTAATGGTACTGCAGTACTAGGTTTGGGTGATGTGGGTGCTTTAGCCAGCAAACCTGTAATGGAAGGCAAAGCCGTTTTATTTAAACAGTTTGCAAATATTGATGTTTTTGACATAGAAATTGATGCGGATGATTGTCAGGCATTTATTGCTACTACAAAACGTATTTCCCCAACTTTTGGTGGTATTAATTTAGAAGATATTAAAGCCCCTGAATGTTTTGAAATAGAACAAGCTCTTATTGAACAATTAACTATTCCTGTTTTTCACGATGACCAACATGGTACGGCTATTGTTGTTGCAGCAGGATTATTAAATGCCTTAGAATTACAGAACAAAAAATTATCTGAGGCGAAAATAGTTTGTATTGGTGCTGGAGCAGCCGGCATTGCTTCAATGCGCTTATTAGTAGCGATGGGTGCTGATAAAAAAAATATGCTCCTTCTTGATACCAAAGGAGTAATTCATTCAGGGCGTACTGATTTAAATCCTTACAAATTTGCCTTTGCCCGTACGACTGAATGCCGCACTCTTGCAGATGCTTTATTTGGTGCAGATGTCTTTATTGGTGTAGCCAAACCTGATTTATTAAATGCGGACTTATTGAATTTAATGGCTCCTAAGCCAATTATTTTTGCTCTATCCAATCCTGATCCAGAAATAAGACCTGAACTCGCTCATAATGTTCGTAAAGATATAGTGATTGCAACGGGACGAAGTGATTATCCTAATCAGGTAAATAATGTGTTATGTTTTCCTTATATTTTTCGCGGTGCTTTGGATGTACGCGCCCGATGTATAAATCAATCGATGCAGATTGCGGCTGTTGAAGCGATTCGTCAATTAGTGCATGAAGCTGTTCCGCAGGTAGTGAAGGATAATTACCCAGGGGTTAAAAATTGGGAGTTTGGTCCTGACTATATTATACCAAAACCCATTGATCCTCGTCTAAGAGAGAGGGTTCCGGCTGCTGTAGCTCAGGCTGCAATAGCAAGTGGTGTAGCCAAAGCTATAACTGAATAAGTAACAGAAGTTGTAATCAGTACTCTTGTTTATAAAGAGGGAATACACTTGCCTGTTAAGGAGAGATAATTTTGCATTTAGATATAGAAAATCGTAAACATTTCACTCTAATTGGTTGGCTTATATGCGGCCTTGGAGCAATTTTTTATAGTTATGAATATTTGTTACGTATAGCTCCTAGTGTGATGGAAAATCCTTTACGTAGCCATTTTGATTTATCAGCAACAGGTTTTGGTTTTCTTTCCTCCATTTACTATTTCGCCTATGTGCCTATGCAATTACCAGTAGGCGTGCTTTTAGATAGATATGGTCCACAAAGACTCTTAACTGTTGCCTGTTTCATTTGCGTACTAGGAACTTTTCTCTTTACTGGTACATCGACTTATTGGGTCGCTGCCTTAGGACGTTTTTTGGTTGGCTTTGGTTCTGCTTTTGCCTTTGTAGGAGTTCTTAAACTCGCGACTATCTGGCTTCCTGAAAATCGTTTAGCAATGGCATCAGGAATGACCTCTGCTTTAGGTCCTATTGGGGCGATGTTAGGTGATAACTTTTTAGAATTATTTATAGAGCATTTAGGTTGGATTAAAACCTTAAATATGACGGCTTTTTTTGGTATGGGTTTAACTATTGTTTTATGGTTTGGTATTCATGACAAACAAGGAAAACATAGACAGCACGGTACTGTTTCCACTATGAAAAATGGGATGATTGATTTAGGCATCATCATGCGTAATAAGCAAATTTGGGTAAATGGCATGTACGGTTGTCTCGTGTATTTACCTACTACTGTGTTTGCTGAGTTATGGGGTATTCCTTATTTAATCCATGCTCATGGTCTGACTTCTCATGCTGCAGGTGTAGCCAATTCTCTGCTCTTTTTAGGTTTTATCGTCGGCGCTCCTTTAATGGGCTACATTTCTGATCGTTTAACGCGTCGCAAATTTCCTATGTTAATTGGAGCCGCTGGTGCAGCCATTCTCATGATGGTAATCCTTTATGTACCTGGTTTAAGTGAAACGAATATTCAATATTTAATGTTCTTCTTAGGTTTACTCTATAGTGCTCAAGCCATTGTATTTGCTGTCGGTAGAGAATTAAGCCCAGGAGAAGCAGCTGGAACGGCGATGGCTGTTACTAATATGATAGTGATGCTGGGCGCTATGTTTTTACAGCCTTTAGTAGGTCGTTTATTAGATTTTAGTTTATCAACGCATTTAGGCGATGCTGCTGTAACAGGAAGTGCAGTAAATAATTTACAAAAGTTATATAGCGTGGATGATTATCAGTTTGCCTTGTCAATCATTCCAGTAGGGATATTAATAGCTGCTATATTAACTTTCTTTTTAAAAGAAACTCACGCTCATGCTAAAAAATAATACGATAAGTAAAAGGCAAATGATTTTAGGTATTATTATTTGCTTTGTAGGCGGTCTTTTTTATTGCTATGAATTTGTTTTACGCATTATTCCTGGAGCGTTACAAACAGAGTTAAGCGCCGCCTTCGGTCATATTTCTGCGACTACCTTTGGCCAAATTTCAGCCTTGTACTATTTTGCCTACTCTCCAATGCAAATGCCTGTAGGGATGTTAATGGACCGATTTGGGCCGCGACGTCTTCTTACTTTTGCATGTATTTGTTGTACTGTCGGCTCATGGATGTTTACTTTGACCTCCTCTATGTTTTTAGTAGGCTCTGGGCGTTTCTTAGTTGGATTTGGTTCTTCATTTGCATTCGTAGGCGTATTGTCATTAGCCATCCATTGGTTGCCACGACGTTATTTTTCCTTGGTTGCCGGCTTAATTACTACCTTAGGCATGTTAGGTCTGGTCTACGGTGAAGTAAAAATTACTGAATGGTCGGAGCTTATTGGCTGGGAGCACGTGCTACTTGTTATTGCGTTTATTGGTTCTGTTTTAAGTGTACTGATGTTCTTTGTGGTGAGAGATGGTCCTAAGGGCTATAAACCCCATAAATATCCTTTACCTGAGTTTTTCCGTAATGTATTGAAAGTATTAATGTCGCCCGAGGTCTGGTTAATAGGTTTTGTTGGTGCCTGTTTATATACTTCTTTATCGGTGTTTGGTGAATTATGGGGCAAAACCTATTTAGAACAGGCCCATCATTTAACCAAGGTGGAGGCAGCCAAAACTATCTCAGCGGTATTTTTAGGATGGGCTATTGGCGCACCTGTTGCAGGATATATTTCAGATCGTACTGGTAAAAGAATACTACCTTTAGTCATTGGCGCCATCTTAGCGCTGATTTGCATTAGTATGGTGCTTTATTACCCCCATTTATCCTATGTGAACTTAAATATTTTATTATTTTTATATGGTTTATTTTCTGCAACAGAGATTATTGTCTTTATTATGGCTAAGGAGTGCAGTGGTGCAAAACTCTCAGGAACAGTGTTTGCTGCAACCAACATGATCGTGGCACTTGCGGGAGTAATATTCCAACCCTTAGTTGGAAAATTACTTGATACTTTTGGCGACAGCGGTATTGTGGGCGGAGCGCATATTTATACCGTAGTGGATTATCAAGTAGCCTTATCCATCCTACCTATTTCTTTATTATTAGTTACGATACTAGCCTTTTTTATTAAAGATCATCCCGTTAACTAGTTGTTCGCTTTGAACGTAGGGAAGGGCCAGCTTTGACCTAATGGCACTACTTTAAGGAAAATCCCCCCAAGTATGGGAGAGGGCTAGGTTGATTTTAATACCCCTCTCTCTAACTCTCTCCCCTTAGGGGAGAGAGGATTTTAAAGAAAAATTCCTTAAAGTAGTGCCATTAAGCCTTGACCCGATCTTATTTAAAAACCGCAATCAGTTCATTAACTGGTTGTCGTAAATTCGCTTGACAATTAATCAAACGCGAGACAGGAAAGCTTTTTATTTTCGCTTTTTGATAGTGTTTACGAGTAAACTCCGTATCATGATTAGAGATAATTACTGGAATGCCTTTCGCTGCGGTTTCTCGTGCTAACTCAGCTAATTCTATTTGATCTGCTTCAGCAAATTTATTTTGCGTATAGGGTAAAGGCTTTGTGTGTTCTGCACTAGGAACATAGGGTGGATCACAATAAATGACATCACCTTGCTCTGCTAAAGCAAAGGTTTTTCTAAAATCATTATGAATAAACTGAGCCTTCGTGCTTTTCTCGTAAAACAACTGCATTTCTTTACGGGGGAAATAGGGTTTAAGGTATAAGCCAAAGGGAACATTATAAATACCTTTTGAATTATAACGACATAAACCATTATAACCATGGCGATTTAAATAGAGAAAAAGTGCAGATTTTTCATCAGAAGAAGTTGAATTATTAAAAAGAGAGCGCATTTGATAATAATGATCTTTGCAATTGGTTTCAGGTTTAAAATGTTCCTGACAATAATCGATAAACGAATCTCTTTGCTCTTTTAAGACAGTAAACATATGGATCAAATCCCTATTGCTCTCTGCCATTAAATAAGAGGAGTAATTCGTATTCATAAAAACCACACCAGAGCCTGCAAACGGTTCAATCAACCTTTGGCCAGGAAGAAGAGCGTCAATCACCTGTTGTAAACAATTGTATTTACTTCCTGCCCATTTGAGAAAAGGCCTGATTTTGGTCATAGAGTTTTAAAGTTATTTTTGGGCAAGTATCGCTTATTTTTCGGAAAAAAAACAGCACACTGTTTATGAAAATAGTTGCGGCTTGAGTTATAAAAAAGTAATATGAAAACAAAAAGTTATCTGCCAGCTGGCTTATTGCCTACTAGTCTAGATCGGTTGTTATTCAATCCGCATGAGAATCCAGAGGTATATTACTTGCTAAATTATCTTGTATTCAACAAAAATTCTATTTTCTGTGCCACTTTATTGGGATTAACACTGGGTTTAGATAGCTGTGTTAATTATATTGGCGTTCACCATAAGCAGCATCTAAAAAAGCCTGAGCAGTTTGCCAGCAAAAAGAGCTTAGTAAGTAAGAATGGAACGTGGCCTAGAATGGATTGGGCAACGCAATTTGATCCGCATTTACCCTCACTTATTCATGAAGGCTTAGCAAATAATCCTGATTTACAAATTGCTGTAGCACGTCAAAGTCAGGCTCAAGCCTTGGTTGAAGGGCGTAATGCGGCTTTACTTCCAAGAATAGATTTCATAGGCTTAGCATCCCGTAGCAAAGCTATTTTTCCTTTTTTCCATTTATTACAAAATTTTGGAATAGCCGCACTTAATTTTCATTATGAATTGGATTTTTGGGGGAAAAATTATTCCTCACTCGCTCAAGCCTTATCTCAAGAAAAAGCAAGTCAAGCAGTGTTGTATCAGTCTGCATTAATGATTTCTACCATGATTGCTTCCGTTTATAATCAATTAGAATATGAATATAGTATTAGAGAGGTTTTACTCCGTACGTTAAAACAGAGAACCTTATTAAATACAATTACGGCAAAACTATTCAAAAGTGGTTTAGCAACCGAGGTTCAAGTTTATCAAGCACAAAATGTTTATGCTGATGTACAAACGCAACTGGTTGCAATTGAAGGACAAATACAACGTACCCGTCAACAATTGGGCGTTTTATTAGGAGGAGGGCCTGATAGAGGCTTTACTATTCCTAGACCTAAGTTTTCTACTTTAGCAGAACCTAAATTACCTCCTAATTTGCCGATTAATTTGTTAGGAAGGCGTCCTGATATAGTAGCGGCACGTTGGCAAGTAGAAGCTTCTCTGCACGGGGTCAAGCAGGTAAAAGCACAGTTTTATCCTAATGTAGATCTTTTAGCTGCGGCCGCTAATTTTTCTTTTGGCACGGCTGCCTTATTTAGGGACTCTAATCAATTTCTTGGTTCTGCAGCAGCAGTAACGCTACCTATTTTTGATGGAGGAGTTTTACGTGCGCAATTAAAAGGGCACTATGCGCAGTTAGACGAACAAATAGCCCTTTATAATTCTACCCTCAATAAAGCTTTAGGTGAGGTAGCAGAACATATAACCCTCATACATTCAGTTGATAAGCAATTAAAAGTACAAAAAAATGCTTTATCTGCTTCCAGACGAGCATTTGAATTAGCACAAAAGCAGTATGAATTTGGGTTAACCTCACAAATTGTAATGTTAAATGCAGAAACCCATTATTTAGAAGAGCAACAAGCCCGTTTACAATTAATTAGGTCGCGACGGGATTTACAAATTGCATTAATTAAGGCTTTGGGTGGTGGTTTCAATGAATGTTTCCTGCCTACACCAAGAACCACTGCAAGCCCTAACCACTTTTTGAAGAAGGATGAGCATGTCTAATCAAGAATCTAAAATTTCTGAATCAACAAATCATCCGAAGCAGAGACTGTTTTTAATTAGACTGACTGTTTTTTTTCTTATTATTGGTTTTCTTTATTTTATTTATTGGTTTATTTATTCACGCCATTACGAAAAAACAGACAATGCTTATGTGACTGGCAATATTATTCCGGTGAGCACACAAGTAGCTGGCACTATTATTGACGTAAAGGTTAATGACACCGTTTTTGTAAAAGTAGCTGAGCCTTTAGTTCTATTAGATCCAACCGATAGAGAGATTGCTTTAGATCAGGCTAAAGCAAACCTTGCCCTTATCTTAAGGCAAACAGAGCAATTATATGTAAAGGATAAAGGACTCCAAGCGACAATTGATGCAAGAAAATTAACGCTTAAACAGACGAGTAATGATTTAGAAAGACGACGACAAGCCATTCATGTGGGTGGTATTTCTCAAGAAGAATTAAATCATGCCCAAGATAATTTTAACATTGCCAGTAGCTTATTAACCACAGCACTTGCTGAAAGGAATGCGAATAGAGCATTAATTAGTGGTACTTCAGTGAAAAAACATCCTAGTGTAATTCAAGCCATGGCTGGAGTAAAAGAAGCATATTTAGCGCTCTTACGCACCACGATTAGAGCCCCTGTTGCGGGGTATATAGCTAAACGCTCAGCTCAAGCAGGACAAGTTGTGGCAGCAGGAACTCCTCTTATGGCAGTAGTTCCATTAAATGATATTTGGGTTGACGCCAACTTTAAGGAAAGGCAATTAAAGAAAATAAAACCAGGTCAGACGGTGATCTTAGAGGCCGATATTTATGGCTCATCAGTAATTTATCATGGTCGCGTAGCTGGTTTTTCAGGAGGAACAGGAAGTGCTTTTTCTTTACTTCCTGCCCAGAATGCCACAGGAAATTGGATTAAAGTAGTACAACGCTTACCCGTGCGGATCATTATGGATGCTAATGAATTAAAAGCACATCCCTTGAGAATTGGTTTATCAATGAATGTGGTTGTAGATACTGATTCGGAACAGTCTACATTAAAAGAACTTAATGTGAATTCTGCTAACACTACCACGATCTTTAAACACCTAGATAGAGGCGCTGACGCCCTAATTGCTAAAATTCTTAATGATAATCTGAATAAACAAGATAATGATGTTGAACAAACTCCTGAAAATGAAGGAAGCAATTCCTAATGGAAACGGCACGTCAACCTTTACCACCCTTAGAAGGCGGTAAATTGGTACTAGCAACTTTCGCAGTCGCTTTAGCCACCTTTATGATTATCCTCGATTCCTCTATTGCCAATGTGGCTATTCCCACCATCGCGGGTAACTTAGGCGTTTCTATTAATGAAGGAACTTGGGTTATTACTTTATTTGCCGCAGCCAATGCTATTTCAATACCCTTAACGGGATGGTTGACGCAACGCTTTGGGCAAGTCCGTCTATTTATTGTGGCTATTTTATTATTTGTTTTGGCTTCATTTGGTTGTGGTTGCGCTACTAATTTAGAAATGCTTCTAGGCGCTCGTGTTCTTCAAGGCTTAGTTGCGGGGCCTTTAATTCCTTTATCGCAAGCAATTTTATTAGGTTCTTATCCTAAAGATAGGAGCTCTTTTGCTTTAGCCCTATGGGGAATGACTGCAACGGTAGGACCTATTGCAGGCCCTGCATTGGGCGGATGGATTACTGATAGTTACAGTTGGAGTTGGATTTTTAATATTAACATCCCTATTGGTTTTTTTGCTGCTGGAGTAACTTGGTGGATTTATAAAGACCGAGAAACGCCTACGATTGCTTTACCTATTGATAAAATAGGTCTCGGGCTATTAATCCTTTGGGTAGGCGCTTTACAGATTATGCTTGATAAAGGGAATGATTTAGGTTGGTTGGACTCACCAACTATTATTACTTTAGCGGTAATCGCTCTAATAGGTTTTTCCTATTTTCTAGTATGGGAACTTACAGTAAAAAATCCTGTAATTGATTTACGATTATTTGCGGGGCGTAATTTTTCAGGAGGTACTATTGCCATTGCTGTAGGCTATGGGGTGTTTTTTGGTAATTTAGTTTTGTTGCCACAATGGATGCAACAAGATTTAGGCTACCCCTCTTTAAATTCGGGATTAGTAATGGCACCACTGGGTGTGTTTGCGGTCCTTTTCTCACCCATTATTGGACGATTTCTACCTAGAGTAGACGCGCGTATTTTTGTAACCATTGCTTTTTTATTGTTTGGTTTAGTATTTTATATGCGTTCTTTATATGCAATTAATGTGGATACTTGGGCTTTAGTATTACCTACCTTATTACAAGGCCTACCGATGGTTATGTTTTTTATTCCGCTTACCGTCATTATTTTATCAGGTTTACCGCCTGAAAAAATTCCTGCTGCTGCCGGTTTATCCAACTTCGCACGGGTATTTTGTGGCGCAGTAGGCACGTCCATTGCCACCACCTTTTGGAATAATCGCGCTATCGTCCATCATACGCAACTAACAGAACAGGCAACTCCTTATACAGCGAGTTTTGTGGAATTTATGTCACAGCTTCAGCATCTCTTAGGTGCGGGATCTGGTGCCCAGAGAATGATTTTTAATCGCTTAGTCAATGTCCAATCCGATACCTTAGCAATAGATGATATTTTTGCAGTATCGGCAGTTATCTTTATTTTATTAATCCCGATTGTTTGGATTACGAAGCCGGAGAAGGTGGGCGCAGATCTCACTTCTGGCGCTCACTAGCGCGGAGTGCCATCTTTGGCCCATCTTGAACGATCTACGCTGCTAAGCAGCGTAGATCGTTCAACCTGGACTCAAATATGACGCTCCTCGGGTTGATTCACGTTATATCTTGTAGAGAATGCTTTGAAAGAACAACACGACTCTAAATGCTCATATACTGATGTATGCTGTGTTTTCTAAGCAAGGTATACTGCGCGCGGTCACAAACTGAGGTTTTCTTAAACTAGCCATTATGCTAGCCTAACGGCATGAGCAAATGGGTATACACATACGATCCACAAAGTGGTGGTAATAAAATTCCATCTAAAAATCATTGGCAGATCTGCCATCAAG
>CANJQE010000065.1 GCA_947476305.1 Legionellaceae bacterium | reverse complement strand
TAGTTCACTCGTTTTTGCTTGGGGATTAGTAAACCAATCATAGGTTGCTAAACCCAGAGCAAGAAGATTAACTATCTGTAAACCTGCTTTTAGATCATCTTTTTTATTAAAAAAACCAAACATCGCACAACCATATTGTTATTAATAAGGTGGGGAAGATTAAATAATGCCCAAGAAAAAGGCAAGGATTTTATTATTTATCTGACACTGGATTTTATCTTTATTTAACGTGAGTTCGGGATAATATTTTCTATATAAGAGCACGTAGAGCTTAACTATCAAAGAGTCCGTCTTTGCAAACGCAGTAAGCAATCCAGAGCGACGTATTATCGAAGCTCTGTATGGATTGCTACGCCAGGCTCGCAAAGACGAGAAGTTGCATTAATGAGGTATTATCTCCGAACTGATGTTATTTAAAGATCCCAGCTGTAAGCAACCGCGATTTTATATAAAAATCAGCGGAATTCGTTTAATACAATTTTACCGCGGGCGGAACCACTTTCAATCAAAGTATGGGCTTTAGTTAAATTGGCCGCATTAATTAAACCCATACATTCACCTACTGTGGTTTTAATTTGTTCGTCATCTACCATTTTTGCCATTTCAGCCAAAATTTCATGCTGTCTTATCATATCTGAAGTTTTAAACCGAGAGCGGGTAAACATCATTTCCCAATGAATGGAAATACTTTTTGGTTTAAAAAGTTTAATATCTAAAAGCTGTGGATCATCAATTAAAGCAAATTTTCCTTGGGGTTTTAATACATCTACTAAATGCGCAGCGTGCTCATCACTATGGGTTAAACTAATGACATAATCGATTTCAGGACATTTAATCTCTTCTAACTGGGTTTTCATATTTTTACTATGATCAATGACGTGATGCGCCCCTTTTTCGAGAATCCACTTCACCGAATCCGCACGAGCCGCTGTGCCAATAATGGTTAAGTGCGTGAGTTGTCTTGCCAACTGAACCAAAATAGATCCCACGCCTCCTGCAGCGCCAGTAATCAACAAAGTACCTTTTTCTGTAGCTGATAACTTTAAACGATCAAATAACAGCTCCCATGCGGTTAAGCTGGTTAAAGGCAAAGCAGCCGCTTCTTGAAAGCTTAATGATCTGGGCTTTTTAGCCACTAAACGCTCATCCACTAAATGAAATTCGCTATTAGTTCCAGGACGAGTTAAATCACCAGCGTACCAAACCTCATCTCCTGGTCTAAAAAAACTAACTTCAGGCCCGGCTTCAACCACAATACCAGCAGCATCCCAACCTAAAATTTTTGCTTCTCCAACATCAGGCTGACTATTTTTCTTTACTTTGATATCAACAGGATTTACTGCAATGGCCTTAATGGCGACCAAAATATCTCTTCCCGTTGCTTTGGGTTTAGGTAATTCTATATCAATCAAAGTATGTTCACTGCCGCCATAATATCCTATCGCTTTCATCAAAATTCCTTAATAAAGTTAAGCAAATCATCTAGCTAAAGATATTCTATACTTATCACATCCTTACAACAAATAGAGAATACACATGAAATTATTTATTTGGATTTCAATGTTTAGCTTTATAACGTCAATGACTTATGCCGAGAACAATTCCTGTACAGGACAGCAACCTCGTCTTATAAAGTCTATTGAGAATTGGGATATTATTGCTGACAATACGGCTCAGATTAAACTAGCGCCTTATTTTAGTGGGGAGCATTTGACCTATAGCCTATCCTATAAGCATTTAAAAAAATCGAATAGAGTCACTATTAATTCCCATAGTGGTGAGCTGATGATTGATGCGCAAAAGAGAGATAATTTTGATCTTAAAATTACCGCATCCAATCCTTGCGGTGTTGCAAAGGGTAAATTTAATGTACAAATTGACGAAGAAGAATAAGTAAGATAGAGCCGAAATAAAGCCTAATTAAATAATTTGACTTAGGACAATAGTTCTTGGTCCCGCTTTATAACGAAACTCCATTAAGTAGATTCCTTGCCATACTCCAAATAATAAACGATTATCTTGAAAAGGAATGGTCAAAGAAGAGCCACATAAAATTGATTTAATATGAGCAGGCATGTCATCAGGACCTTCTTCAGCATGTTTATAATGGTTGTGCTCAGGAACTAAATGTTTAAAAAAATGATGCACATCATCTAATACATCAGGCGAAGCATTTTCATTTAAAGCAAGTGCCGCAGAAGTATGCTGAATAAATAAATGAATTATTCCTGAACCTTTTAAGTTCATATGTTCTAATAGTTCATCAGTTATCAGATGAACCCCATAGGGTTTAGCAGATAAACGAATGATTTGATGGTTGACCATAAGACCTCATTAATTAATCGTTGAGCTAACGCTTTTAATTTCCATACCTTTTTTTAGTTGAAATTTCTCAACATCACCAGCATTAAGTTCAATAACTGCTAATACTGTATTATTACAACTTAAAAGTGTTAATGATAAAGGCTGAGTTTGTTCTAGAATACACTGAATCCGATAATCAGATCCAATAAATAACATATCTAAGGGTATATAGGTATTTTTCATCCACATTGTAGGTCGACTTTTATCCTTGGGATCAAAAACAAAGATCATGCCCTTATTCTGAGCTAAACTCTTACGGTACATCAAACCCTGATCATATTCTTTTACTGTTTTAGGAACTTCTAAGTAGAACGGATGATGATTGATAAAAACAGTCAAATTAGCCATTGCATGAGCCATCAATGGAATACAGCTTAATAAGCCAATCAATAGTTTATAAAAAATCTTTATAAACATTATTTATCCTTAGAAAATTTTTAAAATTCACTATTATAGAGACTATTTACTTGAAGTTTCTTAAGACTATAATCAGTAATGAGTCATGCTACTCTTAATTATAGGACAAGGATATGCCTAGAAATTTTTTTGATGAACTACAAAGTGATCGCTTTCTCAAGGATGCCGCTAAACTGATAATGTCTCCTAGTATAGATTCAACTGAACTAATAACGATGCAAAGCAAATTGCAAAAATATTTAGACAGCCATGACAGTATATCTGAACGTACAAAAAGAGCTATTCGCAAAACCATCAATGAAATCAATACTCATCTAGAACCTATTACAGACATGGATGTGGACATGACAGCTATCGAATGCCTTATTCAAATTCCTTCCCCAATAGATTTAACTCATATGAAAGCAATGCCTGCAGGTGGAGAGGAAGATCAAAAAATGCGTTTAACTCATATGGCTGAATTAGTATCCACACATGCAGCTGTTCCAGTTACAACCACCGATGAACTAGAGTTAAGTGCACAATGGCAACAATTGTTTAAACTTATTGATCTAGGAAAAATGCATCTGGCCTTAGCGCTACTGGAGCACATGGCAGCTAAAGACCCTATACTTCAATTAATTCTGACTGTACATCCCTTGGAATATATTCAATCACTTATAAATTATTCTATCGAGGCTCAATCAAAAGGCTTTAAAAAATTAAATTCTGATATTCTGATTACTCCAAAAACCTTTGAATTATTAATTAAAGATCTAGCAACTAGCTTATGCCATCGATCACCTTTATATTTTTCTTTTGGTCTTCCTTCCCATCATGCTTTTAATAGTATGGGTAGTGGTTTTTGTCTCCTAAATAAAACAGCGATTTTAATGAAGAATGCTGAATTAACACATTCAAAACCCTTGAGGTATATCATTATCGGTACCGATGTTAATCGTGATAATGGCTTATGTGACGTTTTACGCAGCTCTCTTTCTCATTTGGATACTACTCATATCGATGTTTTTGATTCAAGAGTTTATCCAGGGCAAGATTTTGAAGATATTAATTCTGAATTTTCTAGGAAACCCAAAGAACTATCAAAAGGCATTAGAGAATGGAGGCATGAAAGAATGCATTATTTCGCGGTGGATTTGGCCCTAGAAACAAGAACCAAAGCAACAAATATCCACCCTGCCTTAATTTTTTCTTTACGCCAACTACACGAGCAAATAGAGCAAGCTCAAGCAGAAAAACAACAAATTATGCTGTTTTTACCGACCGGTTGGGATTCTCACGAGGATGAAACAGCCTACTGTGGAAAATTAGTTGATGGAGCACTAATGACTAAGGCTGATGCTAAAAAACATCGCTTTAATAATGAGGATCTTGTATATTTTTATGAACAAGTGCTACAACTATATAAAACAAATAAAGAATCAATAGCAGGAATTTATTGGGGCTTGGAAGGTGGTTATGATAGATCAATGTATGAAGAACAAATTCCATTGTTATTAGCCACAGTTTCTTCTCAGCTAAAACTAGAATCTGCTATTGGCACTAGTCCAATAAGATAAGAACACCTATGAGGTATAAATAATGGCTTTCATGCAAAAATGTCCTTATTGCAGTTCGGCAATAAAAGAAGATACTGAGTTTTGTCAAAAATGTGGTGCACGAATTAAAGTAAACGACCCTATAAATCATGCGCAAATAAAGAGCAATAAAAGCGCAAAATCAGGGAAAACAGCATTGCTGCTATGCATCTTTTTGGGCACGCTAGGGATTCATCGTTTCTATGTAGGCAAAATTGTAACGGGCATATTAACTCTTGTGACTGGTGGTTTTTTAGGACTATGGACTATTTTAGACCTCATTCGCCTTAGTCAAAATAAATTTAAAGATAGAAAAGATAATTACCTTATAGTAACAAAGAATTTATCTTCGCCCAGTAGAGTGATTCTTATTATTGGAGCAATCACTTCTTGGTTGATTATAGTTATAGGTTCCTTATTGATTTTTGCTAGCTACCTCACTTCAGGTTTAGTAAATATTGCCAATGAGCAATTAACGGCTTTGCGCACAGGAAATATGGAAGAAGCTTATTCTTATACCTCCAAGGCATACCAAAAAGCTATTTCATTAGAAAACTTTAAAAAATGGTTAGATCAATTTCCTGAATTGAAAAACAATAAAAGTATCGTTTTTAATCAAAGAGGACTTAATAACTCTGAAGGATTCTTAGACTCAGGATTTTTAGCAGGGACTTTAACTACTAATAATGGGAAACAAATTGAAGTTAAATATCTATTTCTCAAAGAAGATGGGTCTTGGAAAATTGTAGGTATTTTTATTTAAAAACTTGTGAATAAGTTCTGATATAGCTTTAAATGTTTACTCGCAAAAAAATGCAATTAAAAAAGGTCGGCAAGTCCTAATGGCACTAGCTTAAGGTAGTGCCATTAGGGCAAGACCGACATTCATTCTCTTTTATAATAATTTTGCCATTTAGATCTTTGTTGGCCCTAGCCGTTAGGTTAAATAATTTAAAACTTAAGCTAAGTTCTTAACCCCATTACAAGTCAGCCCCCTCTACCTCGCAAGAAATTACAATGCCTTAACCTGACGACTATGGGTCAAGACCCAATCTACGATTTTTCTTAACGTACATGAATGATGTAAAATATTTATTACCCCTAACTCACGTTAAATTAGCTAAAACCAAGATCGTTTTCATTAGACACTTCATCAAGACCGGCAACACAGTAGGGCTTATTATGTTGTATTTTAGGATGATGTTGCAGTAAGTGCTTATAAATTTCATCATTAAAATACTGACAATAATAAAGATAATTTACTCCTCCTTTTCGTGCTTCAATCATCTCATCTAATTCATAAACATGCTTGGTGAAACTGAGTGGATCCAGGCCAAAAAAGGTACATCCGATATAAGCAATATGCTGTCGTACAGCAGATGCTGCCTCATGTAGCTTTATTAGCATTAAAATATGATCTGGATCAAATAAAGAATTAAAGGAAGGAAATTTGGTCTTAACTATGGTGTTAAAATAAAGACCTAGACTATACATGTTGTTATTAGGTGTGAAGGACGTAATATCGATAAAAAGCTGAGTGAAGTCTTCAAAACTTTTAGCGTTTTTTATACTTAGTTTAAAAGTACCAAATTGATCTTTAGTCATGACCGGCATAGTAATACCATACAAAATGCTTATAATTTAGCCAGAATAAACTTAAATGAATATATAATCAACATCAAGACCAAAAAAAGACAAAGACAACTATAACAATTATTGCTTCAGCCTCTCCTCTTTATTATTAAATGTTTCTCTTTAGTTAACGTTGTAAATTAAAAAACCGAGTGATACTCTTTGTCAGTTTTTTTAATAAACTTAGGAGTTATGAACATGATGTTTAATAAGTTAGCTTCCGTTGTCAGTGCTGTTTTACTTGCTGCATCTGTCTATGCTGGACAAGATCAAATGTGCCCCGATATTAATGATATTAAAGCGGAAGGCATGAGTATGGCAGAAAAAATTACTAACAATCTGTTTTTTAGCTACAATATTAGCGCTTATAATACCAAAAACAACTGGGGCTTCGTTATTGCTCCTATTGAAGAAGAGTCAGAAGAAAAAGCAATTAAATTTGCAAATAAAACTTTAGAGGGAATGAATGCTCCTGGTACGCCAGAAGATAATGATGATAATGAAATAGTTTGTTTATACAACACTGGTCATCAAAACCTTGTGGCCGCAGCAATTAATGCAGAACATATGATTTCTCCAAGCAAATTAAAGCAATACATCCAAAAAGCTCGTTAATCAAGATAAAAGCATTTCATAGTCATATGAAATGCTTTTCAATCGTCATCGCTTGCCTCATTACTTTTTTCTGACTCTAAATGAATTTGACGAAAAAAACGGTGTATAACGGGGGATAAAATAATAACCACTATCGCTATAAATGTTAAACCACTAAATAAAGCATAACATCCAGCAAACAACTTACCTGCATCAGTCTTCATATCAGAAACAGGCCCCATGCCAGAAAGGATCATTGATGCATTAAGAAATGCATCAATCCAAGACATCCCTTCCAAAACATGGTAACCAAACATTCCTATATAAAGCGCTAGAAGGATAAGCATTAATCCAATAAAGGAATTACGCGTGGCATGAAGATAAACATGGTGCGTTATATTCTTCTTATACTTCTCAGTCATTTAAATCCCTTTAAATGGTAATTTTAACAATGGCTTTGTACTAAACTTGAGTCATACAACTCTCGAGAATCTAATTGTTCCTCAGCTTTTTCTAGCACTACGTTTTTAGCTTTAGGCTTAAATATAGAAACTTGACTCAATAAACCTGTTGTTTTATCTGTATCTAAGGCTTCAACTTCATCAGGCTCACTCACTGGTTCATAATCATGATGCTCTGGCAAATCAGCTAAAAGATCATTGCCTATGTCGCTGTCATGTTTAATGACGGCAATATGAGAAAGAATTTCTTGCTCGCATTGCACTCTACAAGTGATCAGTTGCCCTTTTAATTCCTTGGCCTGATCAATCATTTTGCTCGCATTAGTTTTAAAGATAGAAAAGAATTGAGCTAGAAAATCAGTCAAGCGTACCCACCAAGTATAATGCTCAGAAGCATAAGTATCTAATACTCTGGTTCCTTGATTTACTTGATTTAAAATAACAATTTTATCTTTTAGAAGTTTGTATTGCGCAATACATTCTTTTGCTTCCTTATTCATCTCAAGAACCTTTAAAAGAACGGAAGGTTTCTCTTGTAAGAATAATTGTTTTAAGGGCTCTTTGCCTACGGCTAAAATCTGCGCTAGAGAATTCATTTTTCTTTGCGCTAAAGCAAGGTGGCCATCCAAAAAGAGAGTTCGCTCTTTAACAAGATTAATCAATAATGGATTAGCCTTATTAAGCTCCAAAGCATTAAACACATCGCGTACCTGTTGCGCTTTCAAAGCAATAACATCATATTCAGCTCGAGCAGCAATCAAGAGTTCTATTTTCTGATCCACCTCGTCTAGGCTTTGCAGCAAATTATCCAGTCTTTGTTCTTCTTCATGCGCATCATGATTTACTAAAGAGCGATAGCGCTCAATCAAATAATCAGGAACAGTTTTTTCACCTGGTAATAATGCACCTACTGCAGGTAAAGAAGTTACTATACTCAGTAATAGATTATCAATTTCTTCTGCGACCGTATTGGCAGAGATAAGCTCTCTTAAGTCTTCTATAGAAAGCTGCATGAGTAATTCTTTTAGCGATTCATTATCTAGAGATAATCGACTCGCTACTACACTCATTTCTCTACTTAGCTCTTCTAATTCTTTTCGTATTTGTCTTAAAGATTCATTAGCAACTGGACCAATCAATTTATTACTGGTCTGCTTATTAAAAAAATCCATAAGACGTTCAAGCGACCCCGCTTTTACTAATAATCCTTCCCTTTTAACTTTTAATTCCATCAGAGCATTTAAATCTTTTACAATAACTCTCATTGTTCCAATTAAGGTATCAATTTTTCCTTTTTCATCGGTAGACCCTTGCATTAAATTCACATAACGCTGTTGTATTACATCCTGAATTTCTGCTTTTACATGGACGAGAGGCCCTGTGTTTACTACTAAAGAAGCAACTAATTCATCAGAAGTTTGGGCTACTGCATTAGCCGTGGCAAGTTCTAATAGACTTTCAGAAGACTCTTCTGCTATTAGTTTATCAAGGCTAGCATCTCCCAAGGTTAAGGCATCTTGTCTTTGTTGTTTCTCTGCACGCACCTGGCTTAATTGTTTTTGTAAATCCAATAGGACTGATTTAGCCAAGTCTTTAGTCAAGTTTTTTGCTTGGGCGTCAAACGTTTGTAACGTTTGTGGAGTCCAACTAGCAAGATATTCTTGGGTTTTTTCAGGCAAGAAAGCACGCGATAAAGCGATCAAAGGGGAAAGTGCTGTGCTGGTATAATATAAAACATTGGCACTTCTAGTATTCTGTTTTTGTGCATCGATAGTAGCTAATAAAGCAGTTCTTTGAGTGCCAGCACTTAAGTCTATAAGCATTTTAAAGACGTCTTGATGAGCTGCTTTTAAATCTGAAAAATACTGTCTACCGTAGATAAATCTGTCATTCCGATTAAAAGCTTCTAATAAACCCTCTATTTTCGTCTTCTGGGTTAGAATCATTTGCTCTTGAGCTCTTGCAGCAAGCACCTGCTCAATACCTGATTTTATTTCTCCACTTACAGCTATTATTGCTTTTAGTTGTTCTGGTGTTGAAGTTCCATTAAGGAAAAGAGCTAAATAGCGTTTATCAATATAATTTTGTATCGCTCTTTGTGAGACTGGCATAGCCATTTGCTCTACAAGAGCAGGCTCTGACTGAGCCGACACTTTGGTGACTAGCGGAGCACGATGAGAAACAACATCTTGTTCAGGTCGAATTACCACTGGAGATGACACAATATTTTCTTTAACTACAGACGCTATTTCTCCTCCTAACAAAGTAGAGGCTAATGGAGTTGCATCAACAACAGTAGGCCTGTGATCTAGAGTTGTAGGGTCTTTCTCATGTTTTTCAGAACTATCAAACGTCATTATTTTTTCCTCTATTTGCTTCATCAGTGCTAAAACAGAACCATGAATTTGTTCAATATTTACTTTATACCATGCTGCTAAAAACCCTGAGCCTGGAGGTAAATTATTCAAGCCATGGTTCGTAATACATAATGATAAATAAATCGTGTAATATAATTCCTTTGCCTTCTTTTTATTTGAAAAATCAGTAGTTTTTATCTGTAAAAAAGAAGAAAAATTCTCTAGTAAAGCCTTAATTCTCTCAGCAGGTCTATCTCGATAACTTTCATACATGGCTGCTAAATCATTTTTTAAAGCTACTAATATCTTTTGTTCTCGTGGCCGAGATAATAAATCAATTGCCTCCTCAATGTCGAGAGTGCAATATAAAAGCACAGCTCTTCCTGGGCGATGTGCCTTTTGAATTAATTGATAGCTAGCTGATTGAACTTGAGTGTCTTCCACATCGGGTTTTATTTGTGAGAAGGACACCATACTAAGATACTTCTCTACAAGTTCCGCCGTAGCCATGAACTCACGTTCTTGACTTGCTTTTTCTTTTTGCCACCTTATAAAGCGCATACTTTTAGTAGACATTCTCATGCACCAAATATTATTTTATGATATTGCTTTTTATACTCCCTTATCAATTTTCATGCAATGAGTAAATAAATCTTGTCTTTTAGTGAGTTGCTAAAAAATGATCAACAAACTCATATTCTTTTTGCTGCAAATTACCACCGCTACAGGTAGGACTAGCCCACTTATCAGCGCAAGGTTTATCTCTAGTAAGGGACCACATCGCGATTCCTCCTAAATGATTCTTGAGAGCAAAGCTTTTGACATAATCAGCATTATCTAAAGTAAAATGCTCTGTTGCCACATCATTTACTCCAATCATGGGGGTAATTTCCACCTGCTGCCAAAGTTCTGTAGAGGAACGTTTGGGATAAAGAGTTTTTAAAAACTGTTGGACATTATAAGCTGCTTGAGTGGCATATTGGCCCATATCTCCGCCGTATGCAGGTCCATAATCCATCGCCATAACATTCACAGTAAACTCTAAGCCTTCTTTTTGTGCTGCTTTCACAACTTCTTTCCCTTGAAAAGTTAAGCCCTCTGGCATTACAGGCAAGGTAAAGCTTAATTTAATTTTAGGATGAGCTTTGTGAATGATTTTTAATGCTGAAAGTAATTTAGGAACGTCAGCAGAACCATTTTCAATATCAAAATCTAAAGCATTAGCATGATACGTAGTAATAACTTGCTTGAAAAGGCGAACTAATTGGCTTTGATTGCAGGCAGAAGAAATATCATTGCCATTAGCACCACCAAAAGAAACATTGATTTGAATGCCCTTTTTGGTGAGTAAGTTGGTTTGTTGACTCCCCCAACCCGTTTCTACAGAATATGCCTGTTGACTACCCCAAGCCGGGTGACATTGACCGCTGTCAGTTATAAAAGCTAGATGATAGGCCTTAATTCCATGCTTTAAAGCAGGGCTTACTAAATCCATCGCTTGCATTTGTTGTGTTTCGGAGTCCCAGTGGGTGTTTAAAGTAAGATCCACATAAGGGCTAAAAGAAAAAGCGACTACATTCGTAGAAAGTAGTAATCCATTGAGCATAGAGAGTGCCTGAGAAAATTGCATGTCTACTCCTGATTCAAAATGAACATATTTTGACACCAAAGAACAAACAAATCAATCACTATGAACACATAACTTGTTTAATGGGCAAAATAAACCCATCGAAGCAAGGAGAATCTCAACACCTACTTAAATAGAATAAGAGTCCTTTTGACTGGACTTAGTGAACGTTATTTTGTAAAAAAATTATTATTAAACTATTATTAAATCAATCATCTAAAGGAGAATCTTGTGTCCTCTAAAAATGGTATTTATCTTTTTACTTTAATAGGTTTAATTTTAGGTATCTCCATAGACCTATTAATTAGACAAAACAGTACTCATTTATTTTATTATTCTTTTATTACTTTATTCTGTCTCCTCTATGCTTTAGCTTATGATGGCGCTCATCTTCTTCGCTTAATAGGAAGCAGCGCTTTAACTGCTCTGGTACTTTCTATTCCCTTTTTGGGAGTAGCAGAACTGTCTTTTAACCCGAGCTTGCACTTTATTATTTTTTGTATTGCTTTCCCTTTTTGTGCTTATATTGCTCATGCGTTCCATTATGCCTTTCACCGTGATAATACCTGGCGAGTTAATTATTCCACTTTATTCGAAGCGGTTTGGACTATCATTCCTCTATTAATTATCGCGTCAATCTTTGGATCGGTAGTTAGTGGCTTACTGTTTTTAGGAGCTATTATATTTAAAACTGTAGGCAATGATTATTTATGGAATTTATATTTATATAATAGAGATTTCTCTCTTATTAGTAACACAGTCTTTTTTTTCATTGGTTTAGGCATTACCCAACAAAACATTCAATTAATTTATAACTTACGTTTTCTTCTATTAAAAATGATGTTTTACTTATTCCCTGTCCTTGCCATTATCAGCGTGCTCTATGCTGTGCTTTATAGCATTAATTTAGTAACGGGCGGTCAATCTACTGTAGAGCCTCTGTTCATTTTAATCCCTTTAAACGCCTTAGGGATCATCTTTTTTAATGCCTATTTTCAAGATGGTAAAGCGGAGACCGCTTATCCCCAGACCTTAAATATCTTCTTAAAAATTTATCGAGTTTGTTTATTTATCTTGATGTTGATAATGATTTATAAAATTTTCAAAGAGACTGCTGTTGAAATTAATCTCTTTATTGCACTCTTGGCAGTATTATTCCTTAGTATAACTTATGCTATTACCGCCTTTTTCTCTAAAGAAAAAGAGACTCTTTGGATTTGCAGAGGCAACATCGCAGCCGCATTATTTTTCTTGGCCGCTCTAATTTTACTCAATCTTCCCTATCTAGCTATTGAGAAAAATATTGCATTTATAGCTCCTGCTCCTATAAATGCCTATCCTCTATTTTAGCATCTATCCCGTATTACGACTTCGTCTAATACGGGCTACATTAAATTAGCTCACCTCAAAATCTCTAAAACACGTGCAACCCATCTCTTATTATCCGTTCTAACAAGCGTATTAGTACGACCATATAAGGTGCTCTTTAAGTTGCAATGTAGTAACGAAGAAAGCGCCTCAGTACAACTTAGTGAAAAATATCTACGATCCGCAGAGTAGGTATTCACATGATGAGTCAACAATAACTGACCAAAGGGAATATTGCTATTAAGCACCTCTGTTATTAGCTCATTTGGCAATTCATTAAAGTTCATAGTAATAAAAGCCAATTCCGCAACTATTGTTTCCCCCTTTTTTTGTGCTAAATCAGGCTTGTTTCTAGCAAAATTCTTATCCAATAGCATTAAAATTACTCTAAAATAGCTATTGTTGTTTTTATTTCTCTCAACATAAATAGTTTTAATAATAGGCCTACGTTGATAATATTTTTCTATTCCTTTCGTCATTAAGGCTTGTGTTAGTAAATTGCTATAAGGGAAAGGTAAAACTGATTGCTCAACTGTAATGCCTACCTCCTTCGTGTTAGAGAAACTCGTAATCAACTGCTGCATATTTTGTATTTGTGGGGATTGGGCAAAACAAAAGCTCTGAGATAAAGGAAAAAATATGAGTACACAAAAGAAAAACAATTTTTTTATCATTTTGAATGATCCGGATAATTAAGTGAGGTACAAGAAAAAATTATCATATCAAATGATTCAACGCACTCCAGTGATTATTTAAATTTTTTAAAAACTCAACTATTCTAGTAAAGATGAATCGTTTCTTATAGGAGTAACAATGGGAAAACTAGTTGAAGGTAAATGGACAGACCAATGGTATGAAACCAAATCCCATGGCGGCGCTTTTCAGCGTGAAAGCTCTGTATTTAATCATTGGATAGATAAAGCTGACTCTGCAAAAAATCTCTATGCAGCCGAAAGTGGCCGCTATCATTTATATGTATCCCTTGCTTGTCCTTGGGCTCATCGCACCCTTATTTTTCGCCAATTAAAAGAATTAGAAAAGCACATTACTGTCTCGGTGGTTAGTCCTGACATGCTAGACAATGGATGGACTTTTGATAAAAACACAGGAAGTACAGGCGATGCGCTTTATGATCTACGCTATTTATACCAGCTTTATACAACATCAGATCCACAGTATACCGGGCGAGTTACTGTGCCCATATTATGGGATAAAAAAACGAAGCAAATAGTCAACAATGAATCATCGCAAATTATTCGTATTTTTAATGAATGCTTTAATCACATTACTGGGAATGAAGATAATTATTACCCTAAAGAATTACAGTACGAAATTAATACTATTAATGATTTAGTCTATGAGAATATTAACAACGGTGTCTATCGTTGTGGGTTTGCCACTACCCAAAAAGCCTATGAAGAAGGCTATGAACGTTTATTTACTGCCTTAGACAAGATTGAGTCTCTTTTGAGTACAAAAAGATATTTGCTAGGGAATAAGATCACTGAGGCAGATTGGCGTCTTTTTACTACCTTAATTCGTTTTGATGAAGTCTATTACGGCCATTTTAAATGTAATAAAAAACGCATTGAAGACTATCCAAATCTTTCGGCCTATCGTAGAGAACTCTATCAATGGCCTGGTGTGGCTGCAACCACCGATTTTCACCAGATAAGACGTCATTATTATTTTAGCCATATTAACGTTAATCCAACCCAAATTGTTCCCCTCGGCCCCGAAATAGATTATTGGCGTTCTTATGAGGAACGCTCATCCCTTTTATGATTGTCATTCCCCCGAGAAATCGGGAAGCCATTCTTCAGCTGACTACGGAGCATTATTAGAAGATGTGATTTCGCTAGGCAAATAACAGGCTTGTCCCTGAGGTTTTTAATTACCCTGAACCTATGGCCCCCTCTCCCGCGCAAGGAATTTGAAGAAATAATGATGATCTTCGTGGGAGAGGGTTGGGGAGAGGGAAGTCACGAATGATGAAGATCAGTTAATCTCTTAAGGGGATTATTGTTAAAGATTGCATGATGACTTCAATAACCGTTGTTGTTTGTTGCAACACCTCATTGTTCCAAAAACGCAAAACCTTAAAGCCCCGTGAATTTAACCAGGCGGTACGCTCCGTATCGTATACTTGATTTTCAAGATGTTGACCTCCATCGAGCTCAATAATCAAGTGTTTTTCCATACACAAAAAATCAACAATATAGTTACCTATCGGAACTTGCCGCTTGAATTTAAATCCAAGCCGATTGGCGCGAAGATTATACCAAAGATGTCTCTCCGCATCGCTGCTGTTTCTGCGTAAGTTTTTTGCTCGTTCCGTCAGCATAGATTTATCCATTCCCTCTCCCCAACCCTCTCCCGCGCAAGGATTCATCATACTATTCTAACTCCTTGCGCGGGAGAGGGGGATGTTACCTAGGTCTCCGTCCAAAAATGTTACCTAGGTCTCCGTCCAAAAGTGCTACCTAGCTCTCCGTACAAAGTGTTACCTAGCTCTCCGTACAAAGCAGCGTGTCGCCTGTTTTTGAGAAACCTGCCGGGACATCCAAGTCCCCGGCAGGGACAAAAACAGGCGACAAGTATGCCTCCGGCGGCCCTGGCCGTCCTGGT
>CANJQE010000064.1 GCA_947476305.1 Legionellaceae bacterium | reverse complement strand
TTTAATGGATATCGTCCTCAGTTTTACTTTAGAACAACAGACGTAACAGGCACTTGTGATTTACCTTCAGGTATAGAAATGGTTATGCCAGGAGATAATGTCCAATTGGTTGTTAATTTACATGCACCAATTGCAATGACTGAAGGTTTACGTTTTGCAATTAGAGAAGGTGGCCGTACTGTAGGCGCCGGTGTTGTCGCTAAAATAATCGAGTAATTATAATGAGTAACAATCAAAATATTAAGATAAGATTAAAATCCTTTGATCATCGATTAATCGACTTATCAACTCGAGAAATCGTTGAGACAGCAAAACGTACTGGCGCGCAAATACGTGGGCCAATACCTTTGCCAATTCGAAAGGAAAAATTCACGGTATTGACTTCTCCGCATGTTAATAAAGATGCTCGAGATCAATATGAATTACGCACTCATAAACGCCTGGTCGTTATTGTTCATCCTACTGAAAAAACAGTTGATGCTTTGATGAAATTAGATCTGGCTGCTGGTGTAGATGTTCAGATAAGCCTTGATGACTAATTATTAGGCAAGGATTAAAAAGAGGTGTTACAATCATGATCGGTTTATTAGGTCGCAAAGTTGGTATGACGCGTATTTTCACGCCTGAAGGAGTTTCAATTCCTGTATCAGTTGTTGAAGTAAAACCCAATCGAATTTCACAAGTCAAAACAGTGGAAAATGATGGTTATTGCGCTGTGCAGTTAACTGCTGGTTCAAAAAAAGCTAGTAGAGTAGTGAAGCCTATGGCTGGTCACTTTGCTAAAGCGGAAATAGAAGCTGGTGATATGCAAGTTGAGTTTCATGTTGATGCAGAAGATGCATTTAAACTTGGACAAGTTGTATCCGTAGCTGAAATATTCTCTGCTGGTCAATATGTTGATGTAGCTGGTGTGACTAAAGGTAAAGGTTTTGCAGGTACAGTTAAAAGACATAACTTTAGAACACAAGATGCTACTCACGGTAACTCTAGATCTCATCGTGTACCAGGTTCTATTGGTCAAAACCAGACCCCTGGCCGTGTATTCAAGGGTAAGAAAATGGCCGGACACATGGGTCACGTTCGCTGCACTGTTCAAAGTCTTGAATTAGTACGCGTTGATGCTGAAAGAAATCTACTGCTCATTAAAGGTGCTATTCCTGGAGCTCCAGGCGCACGGATAGAAATTAAGCATGCAGTAAAAAAGCAAGCAAGAGGTGAGTGATGGAAATTACTACAATTGATACAAAAGCAACATTAACATTAAATAGTGATGTTTTTGCTTATGATTATAATGAAGGTTTAGTTCATCAAGCAATTGTAACCTACATGAATAATGCACGTAGTGGCAATAGCGCACAAAAATCACGCTCTGAAGTGCGTGGTGGTGGAAGAAAGCCATGGAACCAAAAAGGTACTGGTAGAGCGCGAGCTGGAACTATCAGAAGTCCCTTATGGAGAAGTGGTGGAGTAACTTTTGCTTCTAAAAAGCGAGATTATTCTCAAAAACTTAATAAAAAAATGTACAAACGCGCATTACGTAGTATAATCTCCGAACTTTGCCGTACTGAGAATCTAATTATTGTTAGTGATTTTCAATGTGAAAGTCATAAAACAAAAGATTTTATAAACAAAATGAATCAGTTGAACATAAAAAATGCACTGATCGTTATGAGTGAAGTAGGTGAAAACGAATATCTAGGCTCTAGAAACTTAATTGACTATGATATCTGTGATGTAACAACTATAGATCCTGTTTCCTTACTTAGATTTGAAAAAGTTGTTATTACAGAAGCGGCAATTAAAAAAATTGAGGAACAGTTACAATGAATGCTGAAAGACTGATGATGGTTCTACGTGAACCACATACTTCTGAAAAGACTACTGTAATGGCAGAGAAGTTTAAACAGTTTACTTTCAAAGTTTTGAAAGACGCCACAAAAGGCGAGATTAAATTGGCTGTTGAACACATATTTAATGTAAAAGTTAAAAATGTATCTGTTATTAATGTGAAGGGAAAATCTAAGCGCTTTAAACAAACTAGTGGTAAGCGTAGTGACTGGAAGAAAGCATTTGTATCTCTTCATGCTGATCAAGATATTGACTTTACAGTTACTGAATAAGGTAGATTAAGATGGCACTATTAAAATCCAAACCTACATCGCCAGGAAAGCGTGGCGAGTTACGTGTTGTTCATCACAATATTCATAAGGGAAAGCCTCTTTCATCTTTAGTTGAAAAGCTTACCAAATCTGGTGGACGTAACAATCATGGACGTATTACTGTACGACATATTGGCGGTGGTCATCGTCAAAAATACAGACTTATTGATTTTAAAAGAAATAAAGATGGAATCAATGGTCGTGTTGAGCGTTTAGAATATGATCCTAATAGAACTGCTTTAATTGCACTAATTGCATATGCTGATGGTGAGAAAAGATATATCATAGCTCCTGCTAACTTAGAAGCTGGTGCAACTGTAGTTAGTGGTGCTGATTCACCAATTAGTGTTGGTAATTGTTTGCCTCTAAAAAATATTCCTGTAGGTACTACTATCCACTGTGTGGAGATGAAAGAAGGAAAAGGGGCACAAATGCTTCGTAGTGCTGGATGCAGTGGACAATTAGTTGCTAAAGAAGGTGTTTATGCAACTCTAAGATTACGCTCCGGTGAAATGCGGAAAATACATGTTTTATGTCGAGCTGTTATTGGTGAAGTAAGCAATAGCGAGCATAGTTTACGCGCTTTAGGTAAAGCAGGCGCTAAACGTTGGAGAGGTATTCGTCCAACTGTTCGTGGTGTTGCTATGAACCCAGTAGACCATCCACATGGTGGTGGTGAAGGTAAAACTTCAGGCGGACGTCATCCTGTATCTCCATGGGGATTACCGACAAAGGGATACAAAACTAGAAGTAATAAACGAACTGATAGTTTTATCGTTAGACGTCGTAAGAAAAAATAATTTTTGAGAGGATATCAAGTGGCTCGTTCTATAAGAAAAGGTCCTTTTATTGACCATCATTTGATCAGTAAAGTAGAAGCTGCAGTTAAGGCTAAGTCTAAGAAACCAATTAAAACTTGGTCTAGACGTTCTACAATTGTTCCGGAAATGATTGATTTAACTATAGCTGTGCATAACGGTAAAGATCATGTGCCTGTATATATCACAGATAATATGGTTGGTCACAAATTAGGTGAGTTTGCCATGACTCGTACATTCAAAGGCCACTCTGGAGACAGAAAGGCTAAAGGTAAGTAAGAGGATATGATGGAAGTTACAGCTAAATTAAAAGGTGCTCCTTTATCTGCGCAAAAAGGTAGATTAGTGGCCGATATGATACGCAAAATGAACGTATCAAGTGCACTTGATGTCCTCAAGTTCACACCAAAAAAGGGCGCTCAATTAATGCTTAAATTATTAGAGTCTGCGATTGCAAATGCAGAAAATAATAACGGTGCAGATATTGATGATCTTAAAATAGGTATGGTATGCGTTGATGAAGCAACTACTTTAAAGCGTATTAGTCCCAGAGCCAAGGGTCGTGCAAATCGTATTTGCAAGAGAACTTGCCATATCACTATTAAAGTATCTGACGGGGAATAGCAATGGGACAAAAAGTTAACCCGATAGGCATACGCCTCGGAATTATTAAAGATTGGAATTCTAAGTGGTTTGCTGGAAAGCGCTATGCTGAGTTTTTAATTCAAGATATTAAATTACGTACTGAGTTAAAGAAAAAGTTGATGTCTGCTGCAGTTAGCAAAATCCTTATTGAAAGACCAGCCAATAATGCTGTTGTTACTATCCTTACTGCAAGACCAGGGGTAATTATAGGTAAAAGAGGTGGTGGTATAGAATCACTACGAAAAGAAATTTCTGATAGATTAGGTGTACCAGTACATTTAAATATAGAAGAAATTAAAAAACCTGAATTAGATTCTACTTTAGTTGCTGAAAGTATAGCCCAACAGTTAGAGCAACGTGTTATGTTCAGACGCGCAATGAAACGTGCTGTAACATCGGCTCTAAAATCAGGCGCTAAAGGAATTAAAATTTGTGTAAGTGGTAGATTAGGTGGTGCTGAAATTGCACGTAGTGAGTGGTATCGTGAAGGTCGCGTTCCCTTACATACCTTTAGAGCTGATATTGATTATGGTACAGCAGAATCTAAAACCACCTACGGAATTATTGGTGTTAAAGTCTGGATCTTCAAGGGTGAAATTCTCCCACAAAAGAAAAGATCTACAGACAGCGCCCAATGAGTGAGGATTAAAAATCATGTTGCAACCAAAGCGTACTAAATATCGCAAACAAATGAAAGGTCGTAATAGAGGTTTAGCTCTACGCGGCAGCAAAATAAGTTTTGGTGAGTTTGGTTTAAAAGCGCTTGAGCGCGGACGTTTAACAGCACGTCAAATTGAAGCAGCTCGTCGTGCTATGACCCGTCATATTAAACGTGGCGGAAAAATTTGGATTAGAGTTTTTCCAGATAAGCCTATTACACAGAAACCACTAGAAGTAAGACAGGGTAAAGGTAAAGGTAGCGTAGAATATTGGGTTGCACAAATACAACCTGGTAAAGTTTTATTTGAAATGGAAGGTGTGTCTAGAGAACTTGCTATCGAAGCATTTGATTTAGCAAAAGCAAAACTTCCTTTCAAAGTAACCTTTGAAGAAAGGACGGTGATGTAATGAAAAAAATTGACGAATTACGCAATTTAACAACTGACGAATTGCATAGTGAATTGCTTTCATTACGTAAAGAACAATTTAATTTACGAATGAAAAAAGCAAGTGGCTCACTAGATAAGACTCATCTAATTACAATGATGCGTAAGTCTGTGGCACGAGTAAAAACATTGTTGACTGAAAAGGCAGGTAAGTAACATGTCTACTAGTGAATCGAATGCCAGAACTCTGGTTGGAAAAGTAGTTAGCGACAAAATGGATAAAACTATAGTTGTGATGATTGAGCGCACAGTTAAACATCCTAAGTATGGAAAAATCATGAAGCGTCGAACAAAAATTCATGCTCATGATGAAAATGAAGTATGTCAAATTGGCAATACTGTAAAAGTCCGTGAGTCAAGACCGCTCTCTAAAACGAAAAGTTGGGTATTAGTTGAAGTAATTTCTTAATCAATAATGTTGATTTACTTTTAAAACCCTAAAAGGCCTGATATAATCAGCAGCCTTTTTCTGGTCGAAATTAGAGCTGGAGAGTAAAATGATCCAAATGCAGACAGTGCTCGAAGTGGCTGATAACAGCGGAGCACGCAAAGTAATGTGTATTAAGGTACTTGGTGGCTCACACCGACGATATGCACGTGTCGGAGATGTGATAAAGGTTAGTGTCAAAGATGCTATCCCTAGAAGTAAAGTTAAAAAAGGTGCTGTAATGAAAGCTGTAGTAGTAAGAACAGCTCAAGGCGTTAGAAGAGATGATGGTTCCTTAATTCGTTTTGATGGTAATGCAGCAGTACTTTTAAATAATCAGAACGAGCCGATAGGTACTCGTATATTCGGCCCTGTTACTCGCGAGCTACGTGAGAGATTCATGAAAATTATCTCCCTAGCTGCTGAAGTTTTGTGAGAAGGATTAAATATGAAACGCATTAAATCAGGCGATGAAGTAATTATAGTCGCAGGTAAAAGTAAAGGTCATGTAGGTAAAGTTCTTCGTGTTTTAGAGCATACTGTAGTTGTAGAAGGCGGTAACCTAATTAAGAAACACGTTAAAGCTAATCCTCAACAACCTGAGAATCGTGGCGGAATTATTACTAAAGAAGCTCCACTGCATGTCTCAAATGTGGCTCATTACAATCCTATTACTAAAAAAGCCGATAAAGTAGGCTTTAAGTTTCTTGATAATGACGGCGTTAGTAAGAAAGTTAGATATTTTAAATCTAATGACGAAATAATTGACCGTGTTTAATTAGGTGATTGAGATGGCTAGACTTAAAAAGTTTTATAATAAAGACGTCGTCGATATGATGATGAAGCAGTTTAATTACACTAGTGTGATGGAAGTTCCTAGACTGCTTAAAATAACTTTAAATATGGGCGTGGGTGAGTCAGTTGGTGACAAAAAAGTAATGAATCATGCTGTAGAAGATATGACTCTTATTGCTGGACAAAAACCAGTTGTTACAAAAGCTCGCAAATCACTCGCTGGATTCAAAATTCGCGAAGGTTGGCCTATAGGTTGTAAAGTAACATTACGACGTGAACGTATGTATGAGTTTCTTGATAGATTAGTTTCTATTACTTTACCTCGTGTTAGAGATTTCCGTGGTTTAAATCCGAAGTCCTTTGATGGAACTGGTAACTATAGCATGGGAATACATGAACAAATCGTATTTCCTGAAATTGATTATGATAAAACTGACGGTATAAGAGGTTTAGATATTTGTATTACTACAAGTGCTAAAACTAATGAAGAAGCTAAAGCTTTATTAGAAGCATTTAATCTTCCATTGAAAGATAGAGATAAAAAATAAAGGGTGATATTGTGGCTAAAAAATCAATGCTTGTGCGAGAGTTAAAGCGTCAAAAGCTAGTGGCAAAATACAGAGAACGCAGAAATGAATTAAAGCTAATAATTAAGTCATCCACTGATTTCCAAGAAATAATGGATACTCAGGCTAAATTAGCTAGATTACCTGTTAATTCTAATCCTGTTCGCCACACTACACGATGCCAGTCTTGCGGAAGACCCCATGCAGTATATCGCAAGTTTAGTCTTTGCAGAATTTGTTTAAGACAACAACTTATGGTTGGTAACGTACCTGGCGGTAGAAAGTCAAGCTGGTAATTTTTTTGGAGAACGATTGTGAGTATGCATGATCCAGTAGCTGATATGTTAACCCGAATTAGAAATGGTCAAACGGCTAAGCATCAGCAGGTAAAATTAGTTTCTTCCAAATTAAAGGAAGAAATAGCACGTGTTTTAAAGGAAGAGGGTTACATTGATAACTACTTCGTTGAATCACTTGAAAATAACTTAAAATCAATAACGGTAAAACTGAAATACTATCACGGTCGACCAGTTATTGAATTAATTAAAAGAATTAGCAAGCCTGGGCTAAGAGTTTATAAATCATATAAGGATTTATCTTCAATTCCTGGTTTTGGTGTGGCTATATTATCTACATCCCAAGGTATAATGACGCATGTATCTGCAAAGTCAAAAGGTGTAGGTGGCGAAGTCATTTGTGAAGTGGCTTAATACTTGCGAGGAATGATATGTCTAGAGTAGCAAAAGCCCCTGTGAAACATGAAGCCAATGTAGAAGTGACACTGGCTCATGGTGAAGTTACAGTGAAAGGGCCAAAAGGAACATTAGTACAAAAAATTAATCGATTAGTAAGCATTACAAAAAGTAAAGAAGCTAATCAATTGGAATTTGCTCCAGCGACGAATGACCCTAAGGCTTGGGCTCAGGCTGGTACCGCAAGAGCATTAGTAAATAACATGGTGCATGGTGTTACTGAAGGCTTTGTAGTAACACTAGAGTTGGTTGGTGTAGGTTATCGTGCACAAGCAAAGGATAAAGGAATTACGTTATCATTAGGTTTTTCTCATCCAGTTGAGTATGCGTTGCCAAATGGAGTTAATGTTGAAACTCCAAATAATACAACAATCGTGCTTAAAGGTGTTGACAAACAAATTCTAGGACAAGTTGCTTCGGAAATTAGAGCATTTAGACCACCAGAACCTTATAAAGGTAAAGGTATACGATACGCTGGTGAAGTAATTGCTCGAAAAGAAGCGAAGAAGAAATAGGGTATAAGTAATGAATAAGCAAATTTCGCGTAATAGACGTGGTTTAAAGGCAAAAGCCTTAATCCGTAAATCGGGTAGAGCTAGATTAGTTGTATATAGAAGCGGTACGCATATCTATTCACAAATAGTCCAAGCTGATGCTCTAGGTGATAAAGTATTAGTAGCTTGCTCTACAATTGATAAAGAAATAAGAGCTAGCTTGTCAGGTAAATGTAAAGTCGATCAAGCCTCTTTAGTCGGTGAACTATTAGGAAAACGAGCTAAAGATAAAGGCATTACAGCGGTTGCATTTGATCGTGCTGGCTATAAATATCATGGCAGAGTGAAAGCCCTTGCTGAAAGTGCTCGCGAAGCTGGATTAGATTTTTAAGGAACGACTATGGCATTCGAAGATTCACTTAAATCAGATGGTTATCAAGAAAAGTTAGTATCTGTAACCCGTACTGCTAAAGTTGTTAAAGGCGGTCGTGTTTTTGGCTTTGCTGTTTTAGTTGTTGTTGGCGACGGTAAAGGAAAAGTTGGTTTTGGTCGTGGTAAAGCACGTGAAGTTCCAATTGCAATTCAAAAGGCGATGGATCAAGCAAAGAAAAATATGGTTTATATTCCTCTTGCTGGCTCTACGATATTCCATGAAATAACATGGACCTACGGCGCATCTAAAGTATTTATGAAACCAGCAAGTGAAGGTACTGGTATTATTGCTGGTGGTGCAATGCGCGCAGTGCTAGAAGTCCTTGGTGTACATAATATTCTTGCTAAAAGTATTGGCTCTACAAATCCAAGTAATATTGTACGAGCTACTATTGGAGCATTAACTAATATTGGTACTCCTGACTATGTTGCTGCCAAGCGTGGTAAAACTGTTGATGAAGTAATGGCGGGTTAACTATGGAAAAGAAAATCAAGATTACATTAGTTAAAAGCGTAATTGGAAGAAAACCAAAGCATGTTGGCATTGCTAAACAACTAGGTTTAGGTAAAACAAATTCTTGTGTTTCACACAATGATACTCCAGCAATTCGCGGTCTTATTAATGCAATTAGCTACTTATTGTTGGTAGAGGAGAGTGTATAATGAACTTAAATTCACTATCACCTGATCCTGGTTCAAGACCATCTAAAAGACGTTTAGGTAGAGGTATTGGTTCAGGTTTAGGAAAAACTAGTGGTAAAGGACACAAAGGTCAAAAGGCTAGAGCAGGCGGCTACCATAAAATTAATTTTGAAGGCGGTCAGATGCCTATTCAACGTAGATTACCCAAAATGGGATTCAAATCACGTGTAGGTAAAACAATTGACCAAGTATGTCTTAGTGAGCTTGAAAAATTAACTGCTGAAGTAATTGATCTTAATGTTTTACGCAAAGCAGGATTAATTAACACTAACATTCGAGATGTTAAAGTTATTTTATCTGGTGAATTAACAAAAGCCATCAAGCTTAAAGGTTTAAGAGTTACTAAAGGCGCTCGTTCGACCATTGAAGGTTTAGGCGGTAGCATAGAAGAGTGACTATGAAAAACCAAAAACATACCTCTGGCCAATCCTCTGGTGGTTTGGCTGAATTAAAATCTAGATTAATGTTTGTTATTCTTGGAATTTTAGTATATCGTCTTGGGGCTCATATACCTGTTCCAGGTTTAGATCCTACACGTTTAGCTAACTTCTTTAATGAGCAGCAAAATACAATCTTTGGATTGTTTAATATGTTTTCTGGTGGCGCATTATCCCGTGTAACAGTTTTTGCTATTGGGATAATGCCTTATATTTCTGCATCTATTATAATTCAATTGTTTTCTGTGGTTTCTCCTAAATTAGAGCAATTAAAGAAAGAAGGTGAGTCAGGACGCAGGAAAATAAATCAATACACGCGATATTTGACTTTATTGCTCTCAGTGTTTCAGTCTTTAGGAATGGCACGCTGGTTAGCAGGACAGCAAATTGCTTTACAACCTGATTTTTCTTTCTATTTTACAGCTGTTGTAACCTTAGTTACAGGAACCATGTTTTTAATGTGGTTAGGCGAACAAATCACAGAAAAGGGTGTTGGAAATGGTATATCTCTAATTATCTTCTCTGGAATTGTATCAAGCATGCCTGTAGCAATAGCTTCAGTTCTACAGCAAGTTAAAGAAGGACAAATGCAAGCTTTAACATTAGTTTTAGTTACAGCAGTTGTTATTCTTGTGACTGGTTTTGTGGTATTTATGGAAAGGGCACAAAGACGAATAAGGGTGAATTATGCTCAACGAACCCAGGGTCGAAAAGTATATGCTGCTCAAACAAGTCATTTACCGCTAAAAATTAATATGTCTGGGGTAATTCCACCAATTTTTGCCTCAAGTATCATATTATTACCAGCGACATTAGCGCAATTTTTTGCTCATTCAAAAGGAATGGGTTGGTTGTCTGATGTAGGTATGGCTTTGTCACCAGGGCAACCTTTGTATTTGATTGTATATGCATTAGCAATCTTGTTTTTTGCCTTCTTTTATGCGGCTTTAGTATTTAATCCTAAAGATACAGCTGAGAATTTAAAGAAATCAGGAGCATATATACCTGGCATTAGACCTGGTGAGCAAACTACTAAGTATATTGATTCAGTAATGACTCGTTTAACTCTAGTAGGTGCTTTATATTTAGTTCTAGTGTGTTTGTTGCCACAAATTTTAATGTATACATGGCATGTCCCCTTTTATTTTGGTGGTACATCATTGTTGATTATTGTAGTAGTTATTATGGATTTTGTTGCTCAAATACAGGCCCATTTAATGACTCAACAATATGATTCTTTAATGAAAAAGGCTAATTTTAAAGGTACTAAATTACCTGGTCTATTATGATCTTTATCGGAGTTTTTGAATGAAAGTTAGAGCATCAGTAAAGCGCATTTGTCGCAATTGCAAAATAATTAAAAGAAGTGGCACTATACGTGTAATTTGTAAAGATGCCCGACATAAACAAAAACAAGGTTAATCAACTTGATTTTAATTTACAAAAATAGTATTCTTCTGTCCCTTTCGACAGAACAAAATAACGTTCGGAGAAGCTAATGGCTCGTATTGCAGGAGTGAATATACCTGACCACAAACATGTGGTAATTGCTTTAACAGCTATATATGGTATTGGTAAGACAACATCTTTAAAGTTATGCTCAGGTCTTAATATTGAGCCTTCAGCAAAAGTTTCACAGTTGACTGATGCTCAACTTGAATCTTTACGGGTTGAAATTGCCAAATTGACAGTAGAAGGTGATCTACGTCGTGTGGTAACCATGAATATTAAAAGACTTATGGATCTTGGCTGCTATCGTGGTCTAAGACACCGAAGAGGGCTACCTTTAAGAGGACAACGTACGAAAACTAATGCTCGTACTAGAAAAGGCCGTAGAAAAGGTACTAGTAACTAGATTTTTCATGTAGGAACATAAGATGGCAATAACTAAGTCAAAACAGCAAAAAGTACGTAAGAAGGCAAAACGTGTAGTATCTGATGGTATCGTTCACGTTCATGCTTCTTTTAATAATACTATTGTAACGTTTACTGATAGACAGGGTAATGCGTTATGTTGGGCAACTTCTGGTGGCTCAGGTTTTAGAGGCTCAAGAAAGAGTACTCCTTATGCAGCACAAGTAGCTACTGAGCGCGCTGCTATTGTAGCAAAAGAATATGGTATGAAATCCGTCGCAGTATTTGTTCATGGTCCTGGTCCTGGAAGAGAGTCCACCATTCGTGAGCTAATAACTCAGGATTTTAAAATTGTTGAAATAACCGATGTTACCGGCATACCCCATAATGGGTGTAAACCACCTAAAAAACGTCGTGTATAAAAGACTCAGGAGTAATTAATGGCTAGATATCTTGGTCCAAAGTGTAAATTATCACGTCGTGAAGGCACTGATTTACTATTAAAAAGTGGTGTTCGTGATCATAAATCTAAGTGCAAATCTGAAAAGTTGCCTGGACAACATGGTGCTAATAAGCCACGTTTAAATAGCTATGGAATTCAGCTTAGAGAAAAACAAAAAATCAGAAGATTATATGGTGTTCTCGAAAAACAATTCCGTAATTATTATAAAATGGCTGCTCGTCAAAAAGGTTCAACTGGTGAAAATCTGATGAGTCTTTTAGAGAGACGTCTTGATAACGTTGTTTATCGTATGGGTTTTGCAAGTACTCGTGCAGAAGCTAGGCAACTGGTTGCACATAAAGCAATACTTGTTAATGATAAGGTAGTTAATGTTCCATCATTTTTGGTTAGTCCAGGTGATGCAGTTACTGTTCGTCAAAAAGCTAAAAGTCAAGGCAGAATACAAGCTGCGTTAGCTTTGTCTGAACAAAGAGCACCATGTGAGTGGATTACTGTAGATAGCTCTTCTTTTAAAGGTACGTTCTCTACAGCACCAACATTAACTGACTTATCTTCAGACTACAACGTAAATCTCGTTGTGGAACTTTACTCTAAGTAAGCTCGGAGAAATAGCTGAATGTATACAGAAATCAATGAAATGCTGACACCTACAGTCCTCAAAGTACAGGCTGAGTCAACATATAAAGCTAGAATAGTTCTAGAGCCATTAGAGCGAGGATTTGGTCACACGCTCGGCAATGCTTTGAGACGTATATTATTATCATCTATGCCTGGAAGTGCTATAACTGAGGCTTCAATAGATGGCGTACTCCATGAGTATAGTACTATTGAAGGAGTACAAGAGGATGTAGTTGACTTGTTGCTTAATCTTAAATTAGTAGCAATGAAGATGACTGTGGGTACTGAAGGTTATGTTACATTAAATAAACAGGGACCTTGCCAAGTTACTGCAGGTGATATCCAATTAACTCATGGTTTAGAGATAATAAACCCTGAGCTTGTTCTTGCTAATCTAAATGAGAAAGGCAAATTGAATATGACCATGAAAGTTGAGCGTGGAATTGGCTTTCATAATACAGATTCATTTGTCAGACAGTTTGATGATGAGATTGAACAAAAGTCAGTTGGAAAATTAAAAATTGATAATAGTTTTTCACCTGTTAAACGAGTTGCTTATTTTGTTGATAGTGCAAGGGTTGAAAATAGAACTGACCTTGACAAATTAACTATTGAATTAGAAACAAATGGAACAATAGATGCTGAGGAAGCTATACGCATATCAGCAAGTATTCTTCAAAGACAGTTACATGCTTTCGTAGATATGAAATTTGAAGAGTCACGTGCCGATAATAAAGAACGTAATGATTTCGATCCTATCTTATTACGTTCTGTTGACGATTTAGAGTTAACTGTACGTTCAGCAAACTGTTTAAAAGCAGAAAATATCCATTATATTGGCGATTTAGTTCAAAGAACTGAAAATGAATTATTAAAAACTCCTAATTTGGGTAAGAAATCTTTAACCGAAATAAAGGATGTTTTAGCTTCTAGATCTTTATCGTTAGGAATGAAACTTGAGAATTGGCCGCCAGCGAGTTTAGGCGAGTAATATTAGGAGTCTTTGTTATGCGTCACCGTAATTCGGGTCGTAGTTTTAGCCGTACTAGCAGTCATCGTAAAGCTATGTTTTCCAACATGTGTTGTTCTTTAATTGAGCATGAGTTAATCAAAACAACTCTGCCAAAAGCTAAAGATTTACGACGATACATTGAGCCTTTAATTACAGTTAGTAAGGCTGATTCTGTTGCAACACGTCGTCATGCTTTTAGCATTTTACGTTCAAAATCAGCTGTTGGTAAATTATTTACAGATCTTGGCCCCCGGTTTGCTCAAAGACCTGGTGGTTATATACGTATTATTAAATGTGGTTATAGAGCGGGTGATAATGCTCCTATGGCTATCATTGAACTACTTGATAGACCTGTAGCTACAGATGCAGAGTAAGTTTTTATCTGTGTTAAAAAACCCGCTTTAGGCGGGTTTTTTATTATGTCGACTTATAGAAAATAATCTTTATTTTATCAATGAAGATCTTGTTCATTTCTTGATATCGAACAATAATCTTAGCAATTTACCTACGATAATTCATACGCACCATAGGTCTATGGTGCGTTAAACCACTTATTGTTCTGTTGGTAGTAATTTGACTAATGCGGTACCAGTACATTTTAAAATTCCACTGGGGTCAAAAGCTGGTGGAATAGAGGTATCACCGCTACCCGCAGCTGCTCCGTCGGTACATGGAGTGTAGATCCCATTAAGCAATACACCATCTGTTCCTGCGGTACCAGCACCAGTATCGGTAACAATGTAGGTTACTACACTTGATGTTGGTACTACCGTTGTATCTATTGCGGTAGAACCATAAGGAAACATTCGACCATGGGTAGTAGAGGAGAGTGGGGTCATTGTAAAATAGTTAATTCCCGCACATTTTCCTGCTGTACCTATAACAGAAGCATAGGTGGCACCTGAGGCTAAATTAGTCACGGTATCACAAGGTGCGGAGGCAGTACCTGCCGCAGCGTAAATTTTAACAAGTACTGGAATAGCGGAGGCACCTACTGGAACCGTATCAGTTGCACTGTGTAAATCATTGATGATATTTAATGTTCCAGAAGTCATAGCTGCATATGAATATACAGGAAACATGATTGCACTTAACACGAAGGGTAAATAGTTCTTCGACTTTCTATAGCTCATAATATCGCCATTTAAGTATTTAATTAAATCCATTTAAAAACACTGCATGGTTGCGGGATGGTTATTTTCATCTCCAATTGAATATAGCAGAACTTAGGTAAAAAAGAGTAATCTTGAAATAAATATATAAGAGCTGATATTTAGATAGTGAATAATTCTTCTTATGAAGAACTATTTATTGAAAATTAAAAATTGATAGTTTCATTAAGCCCGGGTGTGCTGGGGATATCAATCGGAGAATGTTAAGAAAGATTCTAAGGTGATAAAGCTGATCTTTCTGTCACACTAGAAGCCGTGATGAAATGTGGGTCTTAAGGGCGCATTTGATTTCTAGTCGCGGCAACCAGAAGATAGGAAAGCGGGCCATTCCTGTTTGTAAGCACCAGGCTATCTTCTGATTTTATTATAAAGATGAATAAATTAAAGTTAGGTTGAGCCTTCGCTCAACCTAACTTAGATCTCGTAACCTAGTATCATTATTGTATTCACCGACCAACCTGTAGAGTAGGTCTCTGGTTTGACGTAATCTTCCCAGCGACCCCTCGTCAAACCGTGCTTGCAGTTTTCCCGCACACGGCTTTCCGATTACCTTCTTCCCACAGCATTACGATGGCACAAACCGAGAATACCGTACATTTTCGTCTCCG
>CANJQE010000063.1 GCA_947476305.1 Legionellaceae bacterium | reverse complement strand
TTATATTTTTATGATTTCACATCTCAAAATAATGGATTAATTACTAAAATTGAATACAAGAATAATAGACCTAGCCCAGAAGAGATTAGAAAATACGCCAATAGCTATCTGGTCTATGCTTATCGCGCTGTAATCCAAGGATTGACTCCTGAGGAAACAAATACAATTAGAAAAGAGTTATATTTGGGTCACAATGAACACTTCTTAAATGATTATATTGAAGCTATTTATTTAGAAATTAAAAATGAATTAGTAGATGAAATTGTTCGGAAAGTATCAGAAACAATTAATTTTGCTCCGCCTATAACCATGAAAAAAGCAGTTCAATTTAGTATTTGGGAACAAACTCCCGTGCAATTGCCTCAAAAACCGGTAAAAGAACAGGCAAACAATGACGATCCCTCCGAGGAAATTACAACAATACATCAAAGTAACTTAGGAAGTTGAAAAGACAAGGAAGGAATAACTCGTATCCATGTATGGTGTTAGCTAATTCAGACGAGGAATCACTGGAGTTTTCTTCTTGCAGAACATGTAACTCTTGGGTTTTAACTACTCAAGAGTTACATTTAGTTCCGATTAAGCATAAGGAAGAATTAATACTGCAGTGCCCACATCAATAAATTGTTCATTTAACCACTTTGCAGCACCTGGTAAAACACGAACGCAACCATGACTAGAATTAGCCTTAGGAACCTCGTAAGCAGCATGAATTGCATAACCATCATGGAAATGCATGCAATAAGGCATTTTGGCACCACCACTGACCTGCCCATCTTTAGCAAGTGGGAATTCATTTGATCTGCAATCAGCCCCTTTTTTATTAAATACGCTATAAGTACCTGTTACCGTACGACAAGACTCCTTAATATCAGCACAATAACTCTTACCTCCAGAAGCACTTCCAGTCATCACTCGGTTGCCTTGAGCATCATAAGCAGCCCATGCATAAGATTGTGGATTAAATATAAATAATTTCTTTCCATTAACATTCCAGGTCATGGGAAAAGCATTTTCTCCGCGCTTATCTTCCAAGTAAGGGGTCGTATAATGTACATTACCTGCATCATCAGTAATTGAATCTTGTTGTAATGTTGACGTACAAGCAGTAGTTAACCCGGCCAGAAGTATTATTGGTATTATCCTTTTCATCATTTATAATCCATCCTTATTCTTAAAGAAGTTTAAATGTTATCCTTTTTTACACAGTAAATGAAGTGAACCTTTGGATTAATTAGTAACTAATCTTAATTCAATGCTGTAACTCTAATCTGCAGCAAAGAGCATATTGACAATATATAGCTCATCTTGTTATTCTTATTCTCATTATCAATCCTGATCATTAGCAATGGATAGTAAAGCACTGGCCTTAATCAATAATACGCTTCATGCAGCATGGACTGCAAAGCAACTGCCTGCGCCTATTCTTTCTGCAAATCAAAACACTTCTGCAATCATTATTATTATGCCCTCATTTCCCTAGAGTGGTGTTTGCTATTTCATAATCCCGCCCCTCTAGGGTGTGACGACCGAAGGATTATGAACTAGCGATTCACTCTACTCTTGGGAGATTATTAATGGTTCATCAACACGATAAATACAAAGCCTTTTACATGTGGTTATTTCCTCTTCTTTTTTTTGCTTATCAATTTATCTTGCGCCTTTGGCCCGGTTTAATGATGCAGCCTATCATGGCGCAATTTTCAATTAATGCTGGAGGTTTTGGTCTATTAGCCGCTAGTTATTATTATGGTTATGCTGCAATGCAAATCCCTATAGCTATCTTATTGCAAAAATTTGGTGCTAGAACCATTATTTCTGCTTTTGCTGTACTCTGTGGCTTAGCCATGCTTTTATTCAGTACTACCAATAATTTTTATTTGGCTTTACTCAGTCGTTTTCTCATTGGCGCAGGTTCTGCTGTTGGCTTTCTTGGTGTATCGCAAGTAATCTCCGAATGGTTTAAAAAGGATCACTACGCCAATATGATTGGCTTAACATTCACCTTTGGGCTTTTGGGTGCTGTCTATGGCGGAAAACCTCTTGGTTTATTGCTCAACCATTATGATAGTCATTTTATTGCTCTTCTTTTATCACTCCTCTCTATCCTTATTGCCTTTGCCGTGATCTTAGTTTTAAGAAAGCCTTCCTCGGTAAACACAGCCCCGCAAAATTCTTTAAAAATTGCCGATTTAACCAGTCTTTTATCCTCTAAATATATATGGATCTTAGCCGTGGCTAATTTATTAATGGTAGGCGTTTTGGAGGGCTTTGCTGATGTTTGGGGCGTCTCATATTTAATGGGCGCTTATTCCTTTAATAAAGCGGATGCTGCCTTATTATGCTCCTTTATCTACATTGGCATGCTCTTTGGTGGACCCGTGCTTGCCCTCTTGGCAAAGCGAGTCGGCAATTATAAGGTACTTAGTAGCTGTGGATTATGTTTATGCTTGGCTTTTAGCCTCTTGCTCTCTAACTATTTCACTAATTGGCTAATGCTTTGTAGCTTATTTTTTGTAATAGGCCTACTTTGCTGTTACCAAGTTATTATTTTTGCCACCGGTTCACGCTTAGTTACTCCTGAATTATTAGGTATCTGTGTTGCCTTCTTAAATTGCATTAATATGTTAGGTGGTTCCTTTTTCCATACTTTAATAGGAACAATGATGGAGCATTTTTGGACTGGAACTATAGATGCACTAGGCGTTAAAATCTATTCCGTGCAGACCTTTCAATATGCTTTAAGTATGATACCGCTTTGTGCTGGTGTAGGTGCTTTATCCATCTACTGGCTACAAAGAAAAACGGCGAAAAGAGGGGGCCCTCAGGAAACAGCTTTAGTAGGGTTTTCCTAAAGTAAAGGTTGGTCATTTTACCCATAGTCGTCAAGTTAAGCCCAGCTCTTCGACCGCAGCTTGTCCGCCGCATCCATAGTTCAGAGCTACTGATTAAGTCTACTTATGGATGCCACGGCAAGTAGGCGTTGTGTAGATTAAATACATAAAAATTCCTTAGCTTGACGGCCATGGGTCAAAATTACCCAACCACCCAATAAAATAAACAATAACCCCCCTCATTTAAGCCAAAGATTGCCTTAGCCCACAAATAAATAGGGAAACTCTTCTTGTAATAAAGTGTATACCGTAGCTTTATCTTCTTTAGATTTAAGAATCACTAGGACCGTATCGTCCCCCGCTATAGTTCCTAATATGCCAGAATGAGTTTGTTCTTGAATAGCAAAAGAGACGTATTTACGATCTAAATAATAGGCAAGGCTATTAGCATTTCCTGGGTGTGTTTGTACTACTATTAAACCAAATTCAGATACCTGAATATTCAATACTAAAGGCAAACCAGGTTGTTTATAATCAATCACTTTATATAAACCATTTACTTTCACAATATTCATTTTTTTCAAACGACGTGACAAGGTAGCTTGAGGAATGTCATAACCTCTTTTTTTCAAACTGAGTTGAAGCTCACTTTGTTCTGCAATCACTTCATTGTGAACAATACTTAAAATTAAATCATCTACTAGCGCCTCATGAGTCATAGTTCAATCCAAAATGAATATAAATTTATAAAAATGAAATTGTATTCAATTTATCTTGACATCACAAGGGATAATCATTATATTCAAAAAATGACTAAATAATGGATATAAATTCAAATGAAGATAATTAAAACCCTATTTTGTTTCTGTATTTTTCTTTTATTAATCTCGTGCAACGAAGAAAAATCTCAAGATGAGCTGCGATTTTCCACCTGTGCCGACTATCCACCTTTTGAATATAACGACCACGGTTCAATTCAAGGTTTTGATATCGATTTAGCCCGTTTGATTGCCAAGGAATTAGGCAAAAATGCTGTTTTTGACAACATGCAATTCAGCACTGTATTACCGGCTCTAAATTCAGGACAAGATGATGTGGCCATTTCTACCATTACGGTTACTGAAGAACGAAAAAAGAACTTTGATTTTTCCATTACCTACTATTTTGAAACGATGGCTGCCGTATACCCTAAGAATCAAGCTATTAAAAATAAGGCTGACATTAAAGATAAAAAAATTGCTGTCCAGCTCGGTAGCGTGATTGATCTCTGGGCACATCAACACTATCCCCACAATGAAATTGTTACTTTTGATAACAACAATCAAGCGATTGAAGCCTTATCGGCAGGCCATGTGGATCTTGTATTAATGGATGGCGTACAAGGAAAAGAATTTAGCTCTAAATACGCTAAGTTATCCTATTCTATTATTGGCAAAGCGAATGAGGGCTATGCTCTAGCACTAAAAAAAGGCTCCCCCCTAACAAAGAAAATTAATACAATACTGCAGCAATTAAAAGCTAAAGGAGAATTACAAAAACTAGAAAAACAATGGATTAAAATGTAATGAAGGAATTAATCCAACACATCGTTTTTGTAGGCAATGGGCTCTATTTAACTTTAGAGCTGTTAAGTGGTGGCCTCCTTATCGGTGTAGTCTTAGGAGTTACCTGGGCTATTGCTCGTCAACAAGCAATGGCTCAAATGCTTATTAATAGCTTGATATCCCTTCTGCGTGGCACACCTCTTATTTTACAACTTAGTTTAATCTATTTTTCTGTTCCTGCTTTACTAGGAATACGACCCAGTATTGTAAGCGCAGGAATCCTTGCTTTTGGACTTAATAGCTCTGCTTATTTTGCAGAAATTTTTCGTGCAGGAATAGAAAGTTTACCCAAAGGTCAATTTGAAGCAGCGAAGACTTTAAATATACCTGCATTTTATTTATGGAAAGATATTATTTTACCGCAGGTTTTAAAAAATACTTATCCAGCCTTAATTAATGAATTGATTGCCTTACTGAAAGAAACTGCATTGATCTCTACTATTGGCGGTATGGATTTAATGCGTCACTCCCAATCTTTAGCAGCAGAACAATTTAGCTACTTCCTTCCTTTGTGTATCGCAGGGGCTTATTACTACGGTCTAGTTCTGACGATTGAGACGCTGAGTAAAAGGCTGACGAAAAGGGGTTCTTATGTTACGCATTGAACAGGCATCAAAACAATTTAAAAACCAGGTTGTTTTAAATAAAATTAACCTTAGCGTATCCGCACAAACTATTATTGGTTTAACAGGACCCTCCGGCAGCGGCAAATCAACGTTATTACGTTGTATCCAAAAATTAGCTCCTTTAGATGAAGGAACCATTCACCTGCAGGGAAGCTGTGGATTCATGTTTCAAGATTTTCAGCTTTTTCCACACATGACGGTATTAGAAAATTTAACTTATGCTCCTCAATTACATAAAAAATTAAATACGAATACCAAAGCATGCCAACTATTATCTAATTTAGGTCTCAGTGATAAAACAAGAGTTTACCCACATCAATTATCAGGAGGCCAAAAACAACGCGTAGCCCTAGCACGCAGCCTAATGATGGAGCCTGATTTATTACTCTGCGATGAACCTACCTCTGGTCTTGACATACAAAGTACAGAACAGGTTATTGAACTATTACAAACCGTATCGGCGATGGGGATAACGCTTATCATTGCATCCCATGATCTTCCTTTTCTCTCACGCTTAAGTGAGCGCATTCTCATTCTGCAACAAGGAACACTGGTAGCCGATTTTAATACTATAGAACAAGATCCTCTTTCGTATATTCAGCAATTTTATTTAGATGAACAAGAGCTAAATTAAGTCAGTTCTTGATAAGAATTTAAAGGCTGGGTCTTGACCCAGCAACTGGAGCGCAGCGACCTCGACATGCTTTGACATCAAGAGCTTGCTGCGCTATCGCTTAGCACCAGCCACATTTAAATTTATGTGCTCATGGTTCAGATGGGATGAGGGTTTTATTGAACCCCAAGGAAGGACCTATTTGAGTCGAGGTTGAACGAACTCGGGGATTTTGCAAGCGGAGCATACATCAGTATGTGAGCATTGCGAAGTCCCCGAGTTCGTTCAAGATCGGCCAAAGAGGCCATTCCTACACAGCGATAGGGGCTTTGATGGCAGGATGCGAACGATAATCCACAAAGTCAAAATCATCAAATTCATACTCAAATAAAGAATTCGGTTTCTTTTTAATTACTAATTGAGGTAGAGAAAAAGGCTCTCTGTCTAATTGAATACGTGCTTGATCTAAATGATTTAAATATAAATGACAATCTCCACCGGTCCAAATAAATTCACCGACTTCAAGACCACATTGCTGTGCTACCATATGGGTTAATAAGGAATAAGAAGCAATATTAAAAGGCACGCCTAAAAATACATCTGCAGAGCGTTGATACAATTGGCAAGACAGCTGATTGTTAGCCACATAAAATTGAAATAAGGCATGACAAGGCATTAAAGCCATTTTATCTAACTCGCCTACATTCCATGCACTCACTATTAAACGTCGTGAATTAGGATTAGTTTTTATTTGTTGTACTAACTCAGTTAATTGGTCAATAGCTCGCCCATCTGCTGTAGGCCAACTACGCCATTGTTTGCCGTATACTGGGCCAAGATCACCTTTCTCATCAGCCCACTCATCCCAAATGGTCACTCCATTTTCTTGTAAATAAGCGATATTTGTATCACCACGTAGGAACCATAATAATTCATGAATAATACTACGCATGTGCAGTTTTTTAGTGGTGAGTAAGGGAAAACCATGACCTAAATTAAAGCGCATTTGATAGCCAAACACTGATAAAGTTCCCGTACCCGTTCGGTCTTCTTTTTCTGCGCCTTCTTGTAAAATATGATTTAGTAAATCTAAATAAGTTTTCATCGCTTGGCCCGCCACCATAATCCGATACCCAATAATAGCATAGGAATTGATAAAATTTGCCCCATTGTCAGCCAACCAAAGGCAATAAAACCCATTTGCGCATCCGGTTGACGAAAACATTCTGCAATCAAACGACAGATACTATAACCGATAAGAAAGACTGCAGAAACTCGACCTTCAGGTCGAGGTTTGGCTGCATAACACCAAATTAAAATAAATAAAGCAACACCCTCTAAACCCAACTCATAAAGTTGTGAAGGATGTCGTGGTTGGTCATCTACATGAGGATAAATCATCGCCCAGGGCACATCCGTAACTCGTCCCCATAATTCCCCATTAATAAAATTACCTACTCGTCCCGCCGCCAAACCAAGCGGAACTAGGGGGCTAACAAAATCACATACAGATAAAAAAGATTTCTTAAATTTACGAGAAAAAAGCCAAAGCGCGAGGATTACTCCCAGTAAGCCCCCATGAAAAGACATTCCTCCTTCCCAAATTTTAACTATGATCCAGGGCTGATGAATTAATTCTTGGCTATTGTAAAACAACATATAACCAATACGCCCCCCGAGAATTACCCCTAAGGCCGCGTAGAAAGTAAGATCACTGATCTGATCCGTATTCCAATCCAACTTATAATGCTGAGTACGCCAATAAGCTAATAACCACGCCCCAGAAAAACCTACTAAATACATTAAACCGTACCAATGCACTTGAATAGGACCTAAAGTAAACGCTACTGGATTAATAGAAGGGTAAATAAACATGAATTATCAATATCCTTTTAAACTAACATCTTAATTGCTGTTAAAATTAAAATCACAATAAAGCCATACTTCAAATAATGCATCGGTAAAATATAATTCAATTTTGCCCCAAAGGGGGCAATTAAGCTACTAGGAATTGCTATTCCTAGAACGGCCGGTAAATAGACATAGCCAAGCGTATAGGGAGTAGCTACCATATTATCTAAACCGCTGATAATCAGTAGAAGCACCCCAACAAAAGCTACAGTGAGGCCGCATAAGTTAGAAATGGGTGTAATTTTACGACTTGGAATTCCTAGATAAGTTAAAAAAGGAATAATAAGAACTCCTCCTCCAACGCCTACTAAAGAAGATACAAAACCAATAGAAAAAGAGATTAAAACATAAAGCCAGGTCTGTATAAAATGCGGCTCATAGCTACGGTTTAAATCCAGCCACATTTTTAGAGCCACGCCAATTAAGAATAAAGTGAAAATAATTTTTAGAGCAGAAGTAGGAATAAAGGCCGTACAAAGAGAGCCAATACACGCGCCAAGGGCAATGCCTGGCCATAATTTATAAAACACCGGCCATAATATTTCTCCTAAACGGCTGTGTGTTCTTAAAGAGGCTAGTGAAGTAAAAAGAACGGTTGCCAAAGAGGTAGCCACGGCAACATGCATGATATAATTGTCAGGAATGATGTGGGTGAGTTGAAAAAAAAATAGTAATCCTGGAACAACAACAATCCCACCGCCTAATCCTAGAGCGCCAGCCATGAGGCCAGCCAATACACCAATGCTGATAAAAATTAACTCATAAAGCATTATGGTCAACGCGAGGACTTCCCAGCACGAATAAGACCACCTAATCCTTCTTCTTCCAAGGCTTTTTGCAAATGGAAGCGTATTTCTGTTGGATGCTCGAATTCAAGCACCTCTGCTAAAATCTTACGCGCATTGGCAATAGCGAAGTTACGAATTACCCATTTTACTCTAGGCAAGCCTGCTGAATTCATGCTTAAGGTGTCAAAGCCCATAGCAATCAATAAAATAACAGCTAAAGGATCACTAGCCATTTCACCACAAATACTGACTTCAACGCCTGCGGCGTGGCCACCTTCAACAATTTTTAATAAAACACGTAACATGGCGGGATGCAAAGCATCATAAAGCCCGGCTACTCGTGCATTATTTCGGTCTACTGCTAATAAATATTGGGTCAGGTCATTACTCCCAACGGATATAAAATCAACTCGCCTTGCCATTTCTCGTGCTAACTGTGCTGCTGCAGGCACTTCAATCATCACTCCAATTTTGGGTTTTTCAATAATACAACCTTCCTCTAATAATTCATTATAGGCTTGATCCATAAGATAACTAGCTTCTTCCACTTCACTTAAATTAGTGACCATCGGTAACATAATGCGTAAGTTATTGAGTTCCTCACTAGCCCGCATCATGGCACGAACCTGAATCAAAAATACATCGGGATGGTCTAAAGTAACACGAATACCTCGCCATCCTAAATAGGGATTATCCTCTTCAACTGGGAAATAAGGTAATACTTTATCACCACCAATATCTAGGGTACGCATGGTTACAAAACGAGGAGCAAAGGCTTTTAAGGTCTGACGATAAATAATGGTTTGTTCATCTTCAGAGGGAAAACGATCCCTACTCATGAAAGGAACTTCAGAACGATATAGGCCAACACCTTCAGCGCCCACACTCATCGATAAACCAGCATCCATTGCTAAACCAGTATTCACTTGCAAAGAAACACGATAATTATCCGTAGTTTCTGCAGGTTTATCGCGTAAACTAACTAAGCTTTGATTTAAATCATGTTCTTCTTGTGCTAATTGTTTAAATTCACTTAAAACGGTTCTAGAAGGCGAAATATAGACATGCCCATAATAACCATCAACAATGACAGCACGACGTGAAATATGCTCAAGTTTTAGTCCGCGCACTCCCATTACTGTAGGCACACCTAAGGCGCGACCTAAAATAGCTACATGAGAATTATTAGAACCTCGTGCAGAAACCACGCCGGCTAAATAACCTTCGGGAACTTCCGCAAGTGCCGCCGCGGTTACTTCTTCACCGACTAAAATGGTTCTTTTGGGATAAGATATTTCTTCACGTTGTGACCACTGCAATTCAGCTAAAACACGTCGCCCTAAATCGCGAAAATCACTGGCACGTTCACGAAGATAATCGTCCTCCATACTTTCAAATTGTGCTACATGTTTTTTTATCACCGTAGCTAATGCACCTTGGGCAGAAATTTTTTCCTCACGAATAACCTGCTCTACCTCAGCGCCTAAACTGTCCTTGTCTAAAATACGCAAGTACACATCAAACAAAGCATGTTCTTCTTCAGCAACCGTTGCTTTCATGCGTTTGCTTAAGCGTCGCATATCATCACGAGCGCCTTCTAATGCCTTATAAAATACTTTTATTTCATTTTCTATATCATCAACAGGATGACGAGGTACTGCATCAATATCCGAAGGAGGATAAACTACAATGGCTGTACCAATACCAATACCAGGCACGCTGCCTACACCAACTAAAGCAATGGGTGCTACGTCAACTTTCGTAAGCCCTAAGGGCTTAGGTTGAGTCAGCTCTGCTAATTCACCAGTGGCCTCTGCGTGAGCAATGATTCCGCCTAATTGTGCCGCTAAAGTAATTAGAAAAGATTCTTCCGCATCATCAAAGGCACGAGGCTCAACTTGTTGAACAATTAAAACACCATAGAGTTTGCGGTGTTGAATAATAGGGACACCTAAAAAGGCGTTTAAATGTTCTTCGCCTAATAAAGGATTATGATGAAAATCAGAATGAAATGGCGCATCTTTAAGATTTATAGGTTCTTCGCGACGACCGATTAAGCCAATTAATCCATGATCAAGCCCAATACGTACCCGAAACTCAGCCTGTTTATTCAGTCCTTCTGTAGCTATTAAAACGTACTCGGCATTTTTATTATCAATAAGATAAACGGAAACAGCCTCGGCATTAATGGCTTTATTAATATGGCGCACCAAAATACCAAGCGCATCAGCTAAATGGCTGGCAGCAGTAACATCCTGGACTATTCGTTTAAGTACTTTTAGCATCTACAGATGTGTCGTCCTCTTTTTTCGTTTTATGCCATAAGGCGTACGACGAGTTTTTAACAGCGGCTCTAATTCTTTTAAAGCTTGTATATAAACCTGTCTTTTAAAAAAAATAACCTGTTGTGCAGGTTCATGGAAATCAATCCAACGCCAACTGTCAAACTCAGGCGAGTCACTTAAGTCCAAGCGCACTTTTTGTTCGCTGGAAATCAGTTTTAACAAATACCATTTTTGTTTTTGGCCGATGACTAAGGGTTCACTTCCATGACGCAAATATTGTTTGGGTAATCGATATTTTAACCAACGTTTGGTTGAGCCTAATACTTCAACATCTGTTTTATCCAAACCTACTTCTTCATGTAATTCACGAAACATCGCTTGCAAAGCAGTTTCGCCCGCCGCTAAACCGCCCTGCGGAAATTGCCAAGCATCATGCCCACTTCTTCTTCCCCAAAACACTCTTCCCGATTCGTTGACAAGGGCAATACCTACATTCAATCGATATCCGGCACGATCAATAACCATGATGTCACTGCTTAGAATTACACGTTAATATTTTGATTTTCCATAAAGTACAAGTATTTTGCAATGAGATCCGGCAATATTATTGTAATTAACCTTAATTTTCTTATTAAGCTATGATAAAAGCACTCTATAATAATATAAAAATGAGAATTATATTCATGAAAAAGCGCATTTTAATTCTTAATACCGGCGGAACTATTAGCTGTGTCAAAACAAATCAGGGTTATGAACCGGCAGCACACTATGTTGAAGAAGCCTTAGCGAAAATCCCGGCGCTAAAACATCCCGATATGCCAGAGTATACCATCAAAGAATATAATCCCTTACTAGATTCAAGTAATATGACCGTCCAGGAATGGAATCTCATTGCCACTGACATCGCCCAAGAATACACTCACTACGATGGCTTTATTGTATTTCATGGCACAGATACCATGGCCTATACTGCATCGGCCCTATCGTTTATGTTAGAGAATCTAGCGAAGCCCGTTATAGTCACTGGCTCGCAAATTCCCTTATCCGAAGTACGTAATGATGCTATTGATAATGTGATCACTTCACTTTGGCTTTGTGCTCATCAACCCTTACATGAAGTATGCATTTATTTTAACCAGCGCTTATTGCGCGGTAATCGCTCCCAAAAAATCAGCGCCCAACAATTCAATGCTTTTGACTCCCCTAATTTCCCTCATTTGGCGTCTATTGGTATTAATATCGAATTAGAGTCCTCTTTATTATTAAAAAAATCGAGCAAAGAGTTTAAGCTACAAACGATTACCCCCAGTTTCATTGCCAATTTCCGTCTTTTTCCTGGTTTTGCTTCCGATGTATTAGCCTATATTTTAGATCAGCCTCTAAAAGGACTTATTCTTGAAACCTATGGCGCGGGAAATGCACAAAATAATGACCCACGGTTTTTATCCCTACTTAAGGCCGCGAGTGATAAAGGAGTAGTTATCATTAATTGCAGCCAATGCCAACAAGGACGAGTCGAAATGGGTCAATACGCTACTGGAAATGCTTTACAACAAGCAGGTTTGATTAGTGGCCATGATATGACCCCTGAAGCAGCGCATTGTAAGCTCTTGTATTTATTGAGCAAAAATCTTTCGATCCCTGAAGTAAAAAAACTCATGGAAACCAATTTATGTGGAGAGCTAGAGCATTAGCTCTCTATAAAGATGAGTTTTTAATTTATTAATGCGGAGAAGAAGCTCTACTGCCGTCGTGCTCCAGCTCCTCGTCCTCTTCATGAGCATCCTCTTCCTCATCCACAACTTTGACAGGAACCTTAGCTACCACTACTTTTGGCTTTTTAGGGACAACGTCTTCCTCAGCATGCTCAACTAATGCTCTAGCAAGAACTGGTTTTGCCTTGGGACAAGCGCAAGATTCTACAGTCAATTCAGAAATTTCTTTTTTAGCGAGCAGAATTGCTTTTTCCATAGTTCCTGCTGTAGCCGTTTGTCCTTTAAGAGGCATAGCAAAGAGAGTGAATCCCGCAGAGACAATAGGTACAGAAACTGCTTTTTTAGGTTTGACTATGTCGCTATTATCTCTAGCTAAGTCGTTTAAAGCTTGTACTGTAGTTTCTCTTTGCTGCTCCAGGTTGTATTCAGGGCGAATTGCCTTCTTTAAAGCAACTAATCGCGTAATCAATGCCTCTTCTTTAAGTTTTCTTATCTCAATACTGCTATGACTATCTATTTGAAATTTGGATAAACCTAAGTAGTTACAGGCATGTGAATAAACAATATGTTCCGGAGTGTCTTTATAGGGACAATTCAATAAGGGAAAAGGAAATGCCTCTAATTGAGTATAAAAGTTTTCAACAGCATTACTCAATTCATCTAAACAAGCTAGGGTATCTGAAATAGCCGCAGCTGCATGACTTACTCGCGCAGTCTCAACCTTTTTCCTTGCAGCCGCTATTAAGGCTTTTATTTTATTTTTATCCCCTAAATCATCCCCAGTTCCATCAAAAGTTACAATTTCTGTTCCTAGTGTATCAATAATGCCGCCTTGCTCTGAAGACAAAATTGTATCATGGATGAATCCAGTTAATTTAAAAGGTCCAATATCGTACTTTGTCAATTGGGAATTGAGCGCACTCCATCTAAGTTTTAATTGTCCCGAAGCTAATAGTTTTAAGTTTTTTATAAAAATAGTAGTCATTGCTTTACTCCTTGTACATGCAATTTTTTGTCGTACCAGTCTTTACATTATTCATAACATTAAGGCAGACTGTCTAATTCAACAGCTTATATGTTATTAACCTAGGAAATCACAAATCTCATGAATTTACAAATCATTATTTTAGCTGCCGGTCAGGGTAAACGCATGTACTCTAATACCCCTAAAGTGCTTCATCCCCTAGCAGGAAAACCCATGTTAGAGCGGGTGGTGGAAACAGCACTACAACTAAATCCTGATGCAATACATGTTATTTATGGTCATGGAGGAGAACAAATTAAACAAGCCCTCCCTGACTTGCCTGTACAATGGATCCATCAAGCAGAACAGTTAGGCACGGGACATGCTGTAATGCAAGCCTTACCCTATCTTCCACCTAAGTCACAAGTGCTTGTTCTTTCTGCTGATGTGCCCTTAATACAAACAAAAACTCTTTTGTCTTTAATCGAATGCACTAAAACAGCTACTACCAAGCAATCTAGCTTGGCTCTCTTGATTGCCTGCCTTGAGAATCCACATGGATTAGGGCGAATTGTTAGAAACAACCAAGGTGAAATTTCTACCATTGTAGAAGAGAAAGATGCAAATACGCAAGAAAAGAATATAAAGGAAATTTACACAGGCATTTGCTGCACAACAAGTGACAACTTAGCCTCATGGCTGCCCAAACTTGGTAATGATAATGCGCAAAGAGAATATTATCTTACCGAAATTATCCGTTTGGCAGTAGAAAATAAAACCACTATTAGCTCTTTAACTGTTGAAGATAATAGTGAAGTTCAAGGAGTAAATAACCGCCTGCAGCTACAAGAATTAGAACGAATATGGCAAAAAAGAAGAGCTGAACAATTATTAGAACAAGGCGTTGGTATTGCTGATGCCGCTCGTATTGATATACGAGGCAGCTTAGAGTGCGGTAAAGATGTATTTATCGATGTAAATTGCCTCTTTAGTGGAACGGTAGTACTAGGGGATAACTGCATCATTGGCCCTAATTGTATTTTAAATAATGTACGCTTGGCTGCAGGATGCGAAATCTATGCGAACTCCGTGCTTGATGGTTGTGATTTAGGCGAACACTGCCATATTGGCCCCTTCGCTCGTTTAAGAGCAGGAACTCAATTAGCAGCAGCTTGTAAAATAGGTAATTTTGTCGAAACTAAAAAGGCACAATTTGGTGAAGGGTCTAAAGCAAGCCATTTGAGTTATCTCGGTGATGTACTTATTGGTAAAGAGGTTAACATAGGCGCTGGAACCATTACCTGTAATTACGATGGCGTCAATAAGCACCAAACGATTATTGAAGACGGTGCTTTTATAGGATCCGATACGCAATTAGTTGCCCCAGTTACCGTGGGCGCGCACGCGACTATCGGAGCGGGAAGCACCATCAGGAGGAATACACCACCAGGGGAACTCACACTCACTGAATCAAAACAAAAAACTTTTTATGGCTGGAAAAGACCAGTGAAAAAAGAATCTAGTTCTGAATAAAAATTTAGTAGGTATTTAGGTCGAGGCAAAAGAAATTTTTAATGAGGAGTTTAGATAGACTAAATGACCGAATTAAAAACTTCTTTTAACGAAGAGATTGGGGTTTCGCATAATCCCGCAAACAGAGCTTACGAAAAACCCTAAGGTCGAGGCAAAAGAAATTTTTGCAGCGTGTCGCCTGTTTTTGAGAAACCTGCCGGGACATCCAAGTCCCCGGCAGGGACAAAAACAGGCGACAAGTATGCCTCCGGCGGCCCTGGCCGTCCTGGTCCCCCTTGATTTTGATCCCCCTTCGGGCCTCAAAATCTA